>CAUHBW010000045.1 GCA_959604115.1 uncultured Bilophila sp.
CGATTGACGATGCGCGATACCGTGGTCACCAGCCCGACCAGTCCGGCGGCCTTGATCCTGGTCGCCAGCTCGCCCCGGATTTCTCCCGAACCGTCCTTCAGACTCTGGAAGACGGCAATGACGCCCTGCACGACCAGCTTGGTGTTGGCCCACCAGCGGTTGAGCGTATCGGCAATGCCGCCGAAGTTGCTCCGGTACGCCAGATACAAGGCCCCGACCACGGTGATGAGCGCCCAGAACGGCGCACCGAGGCCAAGCACGGCGGCCTTCAGCGGCAACAGCGCCTTGGCGATCATCGGCCCGACAGCCGAGAAAAACCACATGGCGGCAGAAAGCGCGGTCAGGCTGACGAGCAGCGTGGAGATACCGCCGATGACCGCGACCAGCCACTGCCCGAACGGGGTTTCCACCACCATCCGCACGGCGTCGGCGAGAGTGCCGAGGAAATTCGCCCCGGCGGCAATGGCGGGCAGGAAAATCGTGCCGATGGAAATGGCGAGGTTGGTCAGTTTGTTCGAGAGCAGCTGGAGCGCGTTCGCCGTCGTCTTCGACCGGGTGTCGTACTCCGCCTGCATTGACCCTGCATACTGGCTGGCATCCCCGACCAGCCCGAAGGCTTGCGAGAGGTTCCCCATATTCTGCAAAAGCGGAGCAATCGCGCCGAGCGACTCCTGCCCGAACATCTCGGTCAGGAGCGAGGTTTGCAGCTCCTTCGGCTTATCCGCAATGGCCTGCAGCACCTTGAAAATCGTGCCCTGCGCGTCGGTCTGCATGTCCTTTGCCATCTGCGTGGCCGAAAAGCCGAGCGACTGGAACGCGGCGGCCTGATCCTTGCTCATGGCGCTGCCCTTGACCAAAGTCGTCGTGAAGTTCTTCAGGGCCGTTGCCGCAACCTCCGGCCCGGCCCCGGAGGACAGGAAGGCCGCACCGAGAGCTGCGACCTGCGTCTCGGCAAGCCCGGCGGTCATGGCCACCGCGCCCACGCGCTGGATGACTTCGCCAAGAGCCGGAGCCGTGGCGTTCATATTGTTTGACAAGTAGTTGACGGCGTCGGCGAGCGCGTAGACCTGCGGAAGCGTCAGGTTCATGCCCGCCCGCCAGTCCGCCATCATCTTCCCGGCCTGATCGCCGGTGAGGTCAAAGGCCACGCCCATCTTGGCGGCCTGTTCGGCGAACTCGGTCAAATCCTGTTTCGCAACCCCGGACTGGGCGGCAGCCGCGACGATGGCGGCGATGCCGTCGGCGGCCATCGGGATGCGTCCCGCCATGTCCATGATCGTGCCGGACATGGCCTTCAGCTCGGCATCCGTCTCAAAATTGACCACCTTGGCGACGTCCGCCATCGATGATTCGAAGGCCATCGCCTTTGCCGAGGCCATGCCGAGCGCGCCCATGACCAGCCCAGCCGCCAGCGCGACCGGGGCCATCGCCAGGGCGAGATTACCCATGCGTGCGCCAAGGCCCGACGTATCGAGGCCGAGGGATTTCATCGCCCCCTGCACCCTGCCGAGCGGATTCGAAATCAGGTCGACCAGCGAGAGCGTTGCAAAAACAGAAAAGACTTCCATCACTTCACCGCCTTGCTGCCATGAATGACACGGGCGAGGGTTTTGAAAAGACGCTCCTCAAGCCAAGATGCCCGGGCGAGCTGAAGCTTCCATGCCTCCAGCTCCTCCTCGGGCCGCTCGTGGAGCAGAAATTGGATGAGCGCGTCCCCCTCGTCAAAGGGGGACAGGGCTACTTTCCCAGCTCGTTGCTGATGCCCACACCCTTCAGGATCGCGCCGGAAAGCGTGGTGGCAAGGCCGGGATAGTCTTCCATCGCCTGCACGAGCGCGGCTTTGTCGTCGGGGTGCACGGTGTCGAGCACGAGGTTGCGAGCGGCGTTCGCGGCGTTCTTCCCAGCCGTGTCCTGCAAGCGCTTGATCTGCATTTTGTTCGGCTTGGCAAAACGATACGAGCATTTGACCTCGGTTTCCTCGCCGTCCGCGCCCCACGGATCTTCGAAACTGTGGGAAAATGCGACGTACTTGCGGGCGGGAACGGTGGTGGATACGGACGTTTCGGGAGCAGACATAGGCGCCTCCTGTGGCGGTTACATGTTTCAGATGCGCCACCATACCGCCGCCGGGAACGGCTTGCCGGAATCCTCGCACGCTGTGCAAAGAAAAAGGGCGGCCCGAAAGCCGCCCATCTTCATATTGATCTTGTTGATGTTATGCCGATTCTTCCTTCAAGGCCGCAGCCATATCCAAAAGATCATAGGTGATATACAATAATCCTTCCCAAGCAAGAGGATCACAGCTTTTTCCTTCACTTCCAAAGGCAATCGCTCCGATAGCCGTTGACAAGAAAGCGAGTTTTGCACGGAGGTTATGCGCTACATCCGCCGGAAGTTCACCTGTGTAGGCCGTCATGCCCCACCTCCATGAGCTTGCCCTGTACGGGCTTCGTGCGGTGCACGGAGGCCATGCCGGAACGCAGGCGGCGCAGCCGCGTGTCCAGAGCCGACTTCGTCATGTCGCACAGCTTGGCGGCTTCGGCGAGGGAAAGCCCCTTTTGCAGGTAGCCTATGGCCTTCATCGTCATGGTGTACCCGTCCTGCCGCTTCTGGAGCTTGCGGCCTTCCTCCACGCCTTCCAGCCGGATGCGCTCCATGAGGTCCCGCGTGGCGGGCAAGGCCAGCGTTTCCTCCCGGCCCTGATGATAGCCGGACTCGCGGGCGAGCTCGATGTCCCGCTGCTGCCGCTCCTGCCGGACGCGCCGCAGAAGCAGCGCAACCTTGACCCGAAAAAGCTTGGCCTTGTTCGTGCGGGCCAGCATGGACAGGATATACACGCCTTCTTCGGTAAAGGCGCGTGTGGCATAGCTCTTTCCGTCAGTTGAGACCGTTTTGGTCTCAACTGCATACAGCTTGAGTTCGTTCTGATTGGAGCGGTAGAGCTTGTGGATGGCATGGGCGGGATCGCCATACCCCAAATGCCTGCCCACTTCCTCGGCGGTAAACAGAATATTGCCGTTCTCTTCAATAAAATGAATCTGTTCACCCTTGTCAAAAGGTACGAGTGCAGATACTGTATTCTCAGCCATTTCATCCTCCTTGGTAGGATGTTAGGGTTAGGCTTTGCCGTGAGATCTGACCTCACGGCAAAGCTGTTTATTTTTTTTCATCCTGAGCCAACTTGATCTCAAGCGCCGTAATCGCATCAAGAAAAATCTGTTTGAGCGTTTTTCCTGTTTTGGCAGCGACGATCTTTGCCCGCCTGTGATCTTCTTCCTTGAGAACCATGCTTATGTACTTTCCTTCTCTTGCCACAGCACCTCCTGCTTGATTTTTAGTGTAGCTACATGGCTTTTAAACGTCAACAACTTTTTTTCACCCAAGATGAGAATACCAACAAAAAAGGCCGGATAACTCCGGCCTTTTTTGTTCTACGCCTTCTTCGCGGGCGTTCCGTTCCACTCGATGGGCGAAAGAATGGTGAACTCGCAGGAAATCGGGCTGACGTTGGCGTCGCCCTGTGAGCCGCCCCCACCGTCGAACTTGGTGATCTTGCAGTCTTTCAGCGTGTCGGTGATGCTGCCCATGTCGTCGTTGGCATAGCTCACGACGATGACGAAGGGCTTGTGATCGTAGATACCGCCCTCGGCGATCTCGCTTTTCAGCTTTTCCCACTGGTCGCGGTCAAGCACCATCGAGCCGCTGGCCTCGTAATTCCCGCGACCGTAACCGCGCGGAATAGCCCCCTTGCCGTACCGGGCCTCGATGCTCTGGCCGTCGGTGTACTTGATCTCCGTGATGCCCACGGCGTCGCCGCCGGGCAGGGTCACGGTGATGTCTTCCCAGTCGTATTGTCTGCCGTTGATGGCCATTATTCCTCCGTCCAGCCCTGCGACTCGGCGTACATCATGCCCTGAGCCGTGAGCTTGTAGTGCTTGCGGTACCGCTCAAGGTGACCGAGTTCCACGCCGCAGGAAAGCACGGCGGCGAGCTGCCCGGTTTCGGCGAACGGCTCCAGATCCTTGGGACTGTAAAAGGTATTGGGATGCTCCACGCGCATCTCGTACAAAAAACGGTACACCGCCTCGCGGGAATGTGTGATACCCATATTACCCTTCCAGTCTGGTGTCGCCCCGGCTGCCTGCGTACACATACGAGGCGTACAGTTTGATCTTGCGGATGATCGGCACGCCGATGAGCACATGCTCCACGGCCACGCCGTTGTTGACGATGTCCTGTCCGGGCGGCAGCGTCACAACGTAGTCGATCAGCTCCGGCGGTACGGCCCTGGTCATGGTCGCCAGCGCGTTTTCGAGCTGCGCCTTCAAATACGCAAGGCCCCCGGCGTTGTCGCCGAGCAGCGGGTCCCCGACCTCGTCATACATGCTCTTCAAAGCCGCGATGCGCAGGAGCCGCACGGCCTTGAACACCACGCGGATGACTTCCTCATATCTGAAGTCACTGGTGTCGTCGGCCATCGTGCGCGAATCGCCCCAGTAAACGCCTTCGAGACCCGCGTATTTTTTGGCGGTCAGATACCCGGCGTCCTCCAGCGTACTCTGCACGGCTTCCCAGCCGTCGGGCAACGTGCCCTGGCTGATGCTGCCGTCGCGCACCCGGCCCGTGGCCCGCTGGACGGGGATGGACATCACGCGCCCGGATTGCAGCCCGGCCCAGTTCCGCAGCCTGCGTTGGCCAGAGGTTTCCGTGATTTCCCCGAACTGGCAGCAGACCTGCACGAAGCGCGAGGAAAAATCCTGACGCTCGGCAAGCAGATAGGCCGCGTAGTCGTTGAGGTCTTCGTCGTCGTAAGGGAGCCGCGCCTCCATCTTGAAGTAGGTGGGACGGTGCAGGTTCCACAGCTCCTCGGTCTTTGCGGCGGCAGCGGCCCAGTCAACGGAGTCGGACGGGCCCACGACGTGCACAAACTCCACGTCGTACAGGGCCAGCGGCGATTCCAGCGCACTCATCACATTCACGATGGACGGCTGCGGAGGCAGGATACGGCAGGCATACGTCACACCGCCGACATACGCGCCTTCGGGGAAGGTCACGGTCGGGCCTTCGGCAAGCGTCACCGCGCCGCTGAACGGGATCGTCCTCGTCTTGCCGAAGCTGTCCCCGCCGTCCGTGGACAGCCGGTACGTCCCGGCGTTGCGTGCGCCGCCCTTGACGATCTGGACGACAAGCTCCACGCCCGCGAGCGCGTTGCCGGAGACTTCGATCAGCGGGCTTGCGGCATCCCCGACGCGAGATACCGGCCCGATGGCGGTGCGGGCAACAAAGCGGTAGCTGCTGCCCTCCTCAAGCCTCGCCGTGGCCGCCAGCAGCACGGTGGCGCCGGTGGCGTCCCCGCCGGAGCCGATGGTCATTTGCTCGGCGCTGGTCTGTGCCTCGCCGAACGTCGTTCCGCCGTCGGTGGAAACCTCCACCGTCGCCGTGCCGACGACGCCGGGCGTCGCCACCCGGATCACGATGTCGGCGTTTTTCTGCGGCACCCCGGAGACGGTCATTTCCGGGGCGGCACCACTGCCGCCGTACACGAGCGGCGCGGAAAAGTAGCCCGCCGCCTGCCCCTGCACCGGCACGGCGACAAGCACCGGCTCCTGTCCCGCCGTGGCGAGGATGTCGCGCACGCGGTCGACCAGCGGCCCCACGCCCAGCACTTCATCAAGCCTTGTCCGCTTGCCGATGAGATACCCCTTGCCCACGCGCCCGAGCGAGCACACGCCCGCAATGATGGCCTTGCCGTCCACGCCGCCGGGGGCCAGTCCCGACGTACCGTCGATCAGATACTCGAATACATCGCCCATTTATCGCCTCCCTCCGCCGAGCGGACGCCCGGACAGCAAGCCCAGCGCTCCAACAAATTCGGCGTCCGTGGCCTGCTTGTCCGGCTCCCAGTCCATGTACCGCAGGAGCGCCCCGATCTGCCACGTCGGGACGCGGTGGCGCTGCGCCAGCTCGTCCAGCGTCAGCAACGCATGCTCGTCTTGGGTGACAAGCTGCTCGGGGGACACGTCCGCCACGGTCTTGCCCTTCACAGCCGCTTCGGGAGCGGTCGGCACTTCGGGCTGTTCCATCTGCCGCTTCGCCTCTTCAGGCTTTTCCGTTTTTTTCGTAGCCATATCTTTACCTTTTCCCGAATGTCGGGAGGTTGATGTTCACCTTTGTCAGCAGGTCTTCGCGCTTATCCGACGTGATGCGTCCGCCAAACGTAATGACAAATGCCGATCCGATTTTTGTAAAGATGCGCAGGGCCTTGTCGCCGACCTGCGGAGCCGCCTTTCGAGCGTAGGCGGCGCGCTGAACCCGTATCCGCACGTAGTTGCCTGCCGCATCGTTGCCGCCACGCGGAAAGGCCGTGACAAACGCCTGCGCGAAGGCGGCAAGCCACGCATCGGCGGCGGCATCGTCTTTCTTGGTGTCCGGGGCCAGTACGTTGACCTGAACATCAAGGTCGACTTCGTACAGTTCCCACTTGGTCGTCTGGACGGGATTGTCCTTCCCGCCCCTGATGATGCCGAGCTTGCGCCCCGTGCGCCGGTAACGGGCCGGAAGCACCTGATACTCGATGCGTGGGCGCGGAATGCTGATGCTGTCCGACAGCGGCGCGGGGATGACCCGTTCCGCCGGAAGCCCGGCGGCCACCGCCGCCCGCCGGATGGCCTCAAGCCCGAATGCCTGAATCATTTCCTGCCTCCGGTCAGCGCGTCGGCAAGAAAATCGCCGACCATCTCCCTGATGTCCTCCGCATCCTGCTTGCTGACGCCGAGATACGGACGGGCGGGCAAATCCACGGACAGGCCGCGCCCGGCCCGGCCTCCCATCTGATGGATGCGGGCGTATTCGACGTTGCTGCCGACCATCACTTCGTCGCCGGTCGCCCGGTGTTCGATGGACTTGCGCAGCCGCGCCGTATCGGTCAGCGTCTTGCCGCCCTTGCGGCCCTTGATCTTTTTGCCGCTGCCCTTCAGCAGCCGCCCGTCCTTGCCCCGGCGCACCGGAGCACGGCTGTCTTCGGAAGGCGTGGCCCGGATCGACGGCTTCCACGCCTTGCCGTCCGGCCCTTCCTCATCCTCGAAACGCTGGATCGTGCTTGAAACCAGCATTTCGCCGATGCCGTCCATGAGCAGCCGACGTTCCGAAAGCCGTCTCGCGGCACCCAGCAATGCCTTGTCCAGTCCGCCCCAGTTCAGGCTGACCCCGGATTTCGCCATCTCAGAACCCCCGGAAGTCAAAGAGCGGTTTGGGGCTGGACACCGCGAACGTCGGGTCTTCCCGGTCGGGATGCGCTTCGTCGAGCGGCAGCTTCAGCTTGCCGTCCCGGATGTCCTTGAGCATCTCGGTGCAGTATTTCCACTGCTTCTGGAGCGGTATCCACTCATTGTCGTCAATGGCTTCCGAGCCGACGAGCGAGGTGATCGCTTCCACCGTCCGGTAGGCGCTGATGACCGAGGCGATGTATCTGATGATGTCCGGCACCGACGGCCACGGCTGCGGATAGCGGTAGGAGAGCACGGTCGCGATCTCGCCACTCACCGCTTCGATGGTGCGCTCGACAAGCCCGGGGTTCTGCTCCTCGCAGGCCGCCACATAGTCGGCAAGCAGGAGATCGGTTATCTGGTCGCGGGTGCAAAACAGCATGGCATCCCCTTTTTTCGCGTTTAAGACTAGTCTAAGACTAGTCTTAATATTCAACCCGGCTCGTTGTCCGCCCCGGCCCATAAAAGGGCCGGAAACGGCGTTTTTCCGAATCAGGCCACAGCCGTGCACAGACACACCGATTTCGGCGAGCGCCCGGGCACGGGCTTCGACTGCGCGATGAGCGTGTAGCCGGAGTCGTCCTGCGACTGGATGGGGATGATGTGCAGGGGCAGCGCCGCGTTGTTCGCGCTGATGCTGTCGAGCGCGCAGTACCAGATCGTTCCCGGCACGTCGGTGGCCACGGCCATGAGCGTCTTGGCGTTCAGCTTCGGCACCCACTCGCCGGACACCGGATCGGGGTAGGTTTCGGACAGCGACGTGATGACGTAGCCGCCGATGGTGATTTTCCCGGCTCCGAGCTCGATGCGGATGGTCTGCATGTTGGCGGTGGAAAGGTAGCCCTGCGCCATGTCCATGATCGTCTTGAAGACGGCCCGACCGCACCAGAAGCCGACATTGCTGCCGACGCCCGCCATCCGCACCTTTTCCTCCATATCCACGAGGATGTCGTAGAGGTCGGAAATCTTGCTGGATGCCGAGAGCTTGGTGCTCAGCGTGTGCGACAGCGGAGAACCGTAGTCGAAGCTGAAGGTTTCGGAACGCCCGCCTTCGAGCTGCACCGGCCACGCAACCTTGCCGGTGGTGAGCACGGTGGCGCTCATGCCTTCGGTCGTCAGCCGGATCGTCCGGCGGATCTGGTCGAGCTTTGCGGCGCGCCACGCTTCCACGGCCTGCGCGTTGTTCATGATCACCCGCAGGTCGTTGAGCTCCGAAGCCGTCACGGAGAGCTTCACCTTGATCGGCAACGGGGCGAAATACTGCGTCTCGAATGCTTCGCCGCCGAGCGCGACGGGCATGCCGTTGCGTCGCACCATGGGCACGGTTTCGACCACGCGGCTCAACTCGCTGATGCCCAGCACCGGCAGAGGGTGCGCCGGACGGTTGGTGAAAAAGGTATCCATGACCGTGGACTTCAAGGGCGGCAGCGGCTTCAGCGACTGCACCACGGCGGACGGATTGAAGATGTTTTTCAAATTGGCAAGCATATCGATTCCTTACGCGGCAAAGATGCCGTTGTGCATGAGTTTGGTAAACGCGATGGTGCTGGGAGCCGTGCTGCCGGTCGCGCCGACTTTCAGGACCCGCGTCTTGACGCAGCCGTGCACGATGCAGATCGCGCTGGTCTCGGACTCGGGGTCAAAGCGATCGTCGACTACGGCGCAGGGGCTGACCGTGTCCGTCTCCGCCCACGGAACGTAGGTGTGCTCGATAACAACGGTACTCTGATCGCCGGAGCCTTTGACCTCGACCTCTTTCAGCAGCACGCCGGGCTCAAGCACGGCGGTCACCACGCTCGTATCAATGGGCAGGTGTTTGCGGATAAGCGGATGCTCGTCCGTCCCGGCGCGTTCGCCGGAAATCTTGTATCCGCCGAGTTTTCCTTCTGCGGCCATGTCGTCCTCCTAGAGTTTTGCGGTGTAGTCGGCGGGCTGGTAGGCGGGAGCCGCCGGGCCGGAAATGTGCGCGGGCATGACGCCTGCGGAAAAGTCCAGCACGACGGGCAGCGGCTCACGGGACTCCAGCTCGCGGAAATAGCGCTCCTCGGCGGAGAGCTTTTCCACCGTGCCGTCGGAGGCCGCGAAATCGAACGTGGCCTCCACACCGGCAAGCGACGCCGCGAAGTTCAGATGATAGGCGCGGTCGGCGGGCTTCACCCTGCCGGACTTGACCAGCGCGTCCATACGCGCCTCACGCGCCTTGACCTCAATGCCGCTTTTGTAGGCCGCAAACTCGGCGGTCTTTGCGCTGAAGTCCGCTTTCGCCTGTTCCAGCCTGCTTTTCAGATCGTCACGCTCCGCCTCAAGCGCGGTCACGCGGGACTGCAATTCTTCCAGAGTGGCCATTTTGCCGTCTCCTCTTGCAAAATTGATGGTTACCGCATCATTGTCCCCGGACAGAGAGACCGGCCCCAGCCCGTCGATGGCGGGCACGGCGGCTCCGAGCAGCCCGACATGCCGGAGGGTCTTCCTGTCGGGCATGAGGGACATGGACACGTATTTGTAACGCCCATCCTGCACCAGCTTCCGCACCGCGTCCGGAACCTGCGCAAGCTGTGCAAACAATTTTTCGCCCTCCCGCCGAACGGATTTGACCCACCCGAACGAGGGATCGGAAGCGGCGGGATGCCCGAAGACGAGCGGCGCTTCGAGCTTCTTCGGATCGTAGCTGGCGGCGATGGCATCAAGATCGGCCTCGGAAAAGCTCTGCGGACGGCCCTGCGAATCAGTGAAATGCCCCGTGCGGGCGATGGCGATGCGGAATATCTTGTCGGACATGTTGACTCCTCAAAGGTTGGTGGGGTAAAGTGAAGACATCAAAGGCGGCGTACCCTGAGCCCGGAGCAGGCCGGGATCGCAACAAGGGTGTCGTCTGCGTCGGGGCCTGTCTCCACCGGCACAAAATCAAGGCAATGACCAGACAAGGCTCCGATGTGCCCACCGTGAGCAATGCAGCTCTTAGGATTCTCCTAGCCACATCGGAACAAAGCCCCTGACCGCTGATCGTGACAGTGTAGGGTAGCAAGTAAGCGGGTTGCCTGCCTCGTAAGACTGTCCTTGCGAGGCTTTTTATTTTTCCCTCCAAAGCAGAACGCCGGTGCGCTGCTTCTCCAGGTATTCGAGCATCAAATCCCTTTTGTTTTCTTTTGGGTTGAATACGGTGGAGCCAGACCACAGCTTGCCCTCATACAACTTGAAGACACTGAACCCGCCGACATCTTCATTTTCTCCGTCTCCGCGAAACAGCCGAATAAACCGAAGAACCGTCGCGGTTTTCTTCGTTTTTTTATCTACGACGACGTCTTCCCAAATTTCGTAGGGATTTTTGATAGCCTGTGCGAGCAGACGGAGATATGGCCCACGTCCCTCCTTGTTTGCCTTCAGCGACCACGGTTCATTTTTCGGCTTGTCCATGAACAGCATCTTGTCGATGCGAAGAGGCAGCTTGAATAGGGGATGGCGATAGAGCTTTCCGTCATCCAGTGTCTTCAGCCCAAACTCCTTCAAAAAGGCCAGCGCATAGGCTTCCTCGGTCATGCCCAATGGAAGGATGTCTCCTTTCTTGATGGGCAGAATGTGCCGCGCTTCCAGCGTGGCAAGCGGCGGACGTCACGGATCGTCCGCTTTTTCAGCAAAGGATACGGGGGTGCGGCAGATGGCTCGCCCCAGCACGCTCCTGAAGCTCGCATCGTCAATCTCCTCCAGATTCAGCCCCGCCAGCCAGTCCTTGCCCGGATTGTTCCGAAAGCCGTCATCCGCACCGGGCCGGGCGACGTGGTACTCCATGCCCGTCTTCGGGTCCGTCCACATGCTGTCCCCGGGCATCTCGGTTTCAACGTCAAGACCCATCCGCCGGACCTGTCCCATGGAGAGCGCCTGCACCGCACAGCGGCACTTGAAGCCGTTGGGTGGGTAATTCTCTGCCCAGAAGGGATGATCCGCCGGGAAGACCTTGCCGGACAGCACTGCATGGGAAGGCCGCACGCGGGAATCGCCCACGGTCACATAGCGCCAGAACGGCAAGAGTTTTTTGACCGCCTGCTGCTTGGCGTAGCGTCCGGCGGAGTAGGCGGACTGCATGCTGGTGCGGAAAATGGTTTCGACGCGGTGGCTCTTCCAGCCCTCGCGCTCAATGGTTTCGGCAATGCGTTGCTTGAAATCTGCCAGCGTCTCGCCGTTTTCGAGGGTGTCGGCAATGCCGCCGTGGACAAGGTTCACCATGTCCATCTCGGCAAGCCCGGTGACGTAAAAGGCCCGGCTGCGCGCCCCTTCGCCGAGAGCCTTGGCCTGCGCCGTGGTGAGCTTGGCGCGGGACCGCCAGAAGGCGATGGCGGCGTCAGGCTGAACGGGTTTGGCGAGGATTTCCGGCTCAGGAAGCGGCATCGGCGTCCTCCTTTCCGGCTGCGGCCCCGAACCCGGCAGCCATGACCATGCTGCGCTCCATCAGCTTCGCCAGATCGTCGTCCTCAACCTTGCCCGCCAGCAAATCAGCAAGGGCAAGCTGGAGTTCTTCAAAACTTTTCGCCGATTTCACGGCATTCTCAACCTGGCTGCAAAACTCGGCGCCGGCCTTCAGCGCGTCGGGAAGCAGCGCGTCAATGGCCTTGTCGAGGCGAGCCTGCGCGTCTTCGGCACTGGTGAAATCGTCGGGCGCGGCAAAGTCCGGGCCTTTCTTCTTGGCGTTGTCCTCTTTCTCGTTGTCTTCTTTGTCCTCGTCGAGGTCGTCCCGAGCCTCACCTTCTGCATCCGGCTTCTTTTCACCCGCCTTCTCCGCGGCGAGCTCGTCAACCGGCGTACCTTCTCCCTCCAGCTCGAACTCGTCCGGCTTCAGGCCGTAGTCGCCCTCCAGATGAGGTCGCAGCCACTTCACGCCCATGGACTTGAGCTTGAGGTCAAGCTCGGCCTTCGAGCGCAGGTCTTGCGGCTCCTCGTAGCTGAACAGCGGCGCAAGAACGTCCGGCCCGACGTTCTGCCGTGCGTACACCCAGCAGATTTCGTTCCAGACGTCGGCCACCATCGCCTTGTCCGCTTCCGCGATGTCGTCGGCGACGCTCTTGTGCGCTTCCGTGGCCGCAAGGGAATTCTTGCCGTCCGTCTCGATGGTGAGGGTCTGCCCCATGAGGACTTTGGAAATCGCCCTATCCTGCCGGGCAAGAAAATCCTCATGGAGCTGCGCCTGCGTGGTCCCTGCGGAAAGGAATTTTACGTCGGACCCGGCGGGCATCACGGCCACACAGTCCTGCACCATACGCGCCAAATCGGCTACTATCTCGCGCTTTTCCATGTCCTTGGCTTGAGGCGGCGCATTGCCGACGATCCACGGCATCCCGTGCCGTTCGACAAATTTCGCGTAAAACTGGAGCCCGCCGCGCTTGAAGGCGACCGGCCAGAGGCAGCGCGACAAGAGCCGCAGGCCGTAGGGGTTGTCGTAGGTCGGCTGGTGGACGGCGATGACGAACTTCAGCTCGGACAGCAGCACGGGATCGGCGCAGGATTGGCCATACGCGCCCCGGAACAGCGGGCGGTTCCGCTGGTCGAAGGCGAACCAATGGTACGGGCGGGCCACGATGTCCCGCAGGTGCCACCAGCCGCCCTCAAGCTCCCAGCACAGCTCCAGCGGCGTCATGCCGTAGAATGGCGCATCCAGAATGGACGAAATGATCGTGCGCAGGTTGGTGCGTTCCAAGTCCGCCACCAGCCGTTCGTAGACCAGTCGTGCCTTCGCGTCCGCATCCTTGCCGTCTGGTGCGCCGGGGCGAAAACAGTAGTGCGGGCAGTTCTGGACGCGGTACTTGCGGGCAAGCATCGCCGTGGTCACCTGATCGTCCGCCGCCAGCTCCTGAAGGATTTCCGCATCCTCCGCCCGCTTCCGAAGCACGGGGTCGGGATCGGGGAGTTGCGTAAGCCACCCGCCCACGTCGCCGAGATACAGCCCCGCGTTCTGGCGCGTGGCCAGCTCCGTGGTCAGCGACTCAATGGAAAAAGTCCGGAATGTGCCGTCAGCGAGATAAAGTCCGTCTGCCATAAAAAAACCTCCGATCCCCGCCATGATGACGAAGAATCGGGGGCTCTGCCGGAATCCTCGCACGCTGTGCAAACAAAAAAACGGCGTCCGGAGACACCGTTTTTTCACTCAAACTGAGACTGGTCAGATCAGGCTGGCCTGCTTCGGACCCGGCTTGACCTCGCGCTTGGCCTGCTTGTTCATAGCCCTGCCCTCCCCGTAGTCCAGGTAGTCGGGTTTGGCCCCGGCCAGCAGCTCCCGGATGGTCAGAATCTGGATGCGCTGGAACCGCTTGCCGTTGGGGTACTCGTAGTGCCCGGCGGCGAGGGCGTCCGTCCGCATCTTCCGGCTGGGTTCCTCCAGCGTGAGCAGGAAGGCCATTTGCGTGTTGTCCTTGCTGGTGTTGAGCAGCCCCGCCAGTTCGCGGATATGGTTCGCCGGGATTTTTCCACTCTTCACGGACACGGCGATCTTGAAGGGCTTCTTCGCGTTCGGACCGTCATAGGCCCAGATGAAGCCGTCAAGCCCGCCGTCCGCCCCCTTCTTTTTGTCCTGCGCGGGCAAGGCTTCAATGAGCGACAAGGCCCAATACTGGAACTGGTACCGCCCCTCAAGGCCGGAACTCTCCGCAAGATATCGGGCCGAGTCCACATCTTTAGGGGCGCCGGACACCTGAAAGGCGCAATCCGGGAATGCCTTGCGGATGCGCTGCGTGATCAGGGAAATGGCAAGGTGCGTGACGTCGATGCCTATCCATTTGCGTCCGAGCTTTTGGGCCGCATGGATCGCCGTACCGCAACCGCAGAACGGATCGAGCACCACGTCCCCGGGGTTGCTGCTGGCCCTGATGATGCGTTCAAGCAGGGCTACGGGCTTCTGCGTGGGGTAGCCGAGACGTTCGGACGATTGGGAGTTTATCGGAAAAATGTCTGACCATACCGATCCGCAAAGAACCCCCTGCACCTCCGCAAGATAACGTTTGATTCTAATGCCGCCCTTTCGCGTATAATAGAGCCTGTCTTCTTTATCCAGTCGCTGCATCGTTTCGAGAGGGCATCGCCAGTAACCGTCTACTCCTTTGTACGAATAGTGATACCCGCCTCCAGAAAGCCCCTTTGCCGACAAGTTGTCATCCATGAAAAAACCACGAGCGTCCCTATGTTTATAACGCTTTTTATATTCTTCATCGTAGTCTATATAAATCTTATTCCATGTCGCAGAAGGGAAGGCGTAAAAAAAGATACTGTCATGAGTTCTGCTGAATCTGTTTGAAGAATCAGAGTGAGAACTTGTTCGTTTCCAGATGATTTCATTCCTGAAATTTTCTTTCCCAAATATCCCGTCCAGCACAATCTTCAGATAATGGCTCGCGGTCGGATCACAGTGCAGGTACAGGCTCCCGGTGTCCTTCAGCACTCTGCGCAGCTCCACAAGGCGACTGGCCATCATCACAAGGTAGGCCATCATGTCGTTGTCGCCCAGAAACTGCCTCAACGCCGCCAGAATATCGGAAACGGAGCCGCCCTCCGGATTCCGCAACAACTCGTCGAACTCCCGCTGCGCCTGCTCGCCCCAGTGCCACGTATCCTCAAAGGCCGTGATCTGGGCGCTCGTCCCGCCGTCCTTCGGCGGAGCGAAGAAAGCGTTGTAGTCCCGGTTGGAATTGAAGGGAGGATCAAGGTAGATCAGATCGACGCAGGCGTCGGGAAAGGTACGGAGAACTTCCAGACAGTCACCGTAATGGAGGGTGCTGTCCATCACGCACCCACCTGAAA
>CAUHBW010000046.1 GCA_959604115.1 uncultured Bilophila sp.
GGAGGAGGAAACTTTCTTCAGAAAGTTTCCCCTTCCCCTCCCCCGATTTCACATCAATTCCTTCCACACCCCGGACAGAGGCATGACGAAGAACAAGCCGGGGAGCATGCTCAGGATGGGAACCTCCGCGAGCCCCATCTGGCGCAGCCCCGCGCCGAGCATGATGATCCCGCCGCAGGCCGAGAAATCCGCGAACATCGTGGGCGTGGTGTAGGGCATGAGGACCGTCGCCCCGAGCAGGAGCGCGAACTGGATCAGACACTGCGGCACCGCGAGAACGCCCACCACGCTGCCGATGCTCGCCGCAATGAGCATCGCCGTAAGGAGATCGAGCACTCCCTTGATGAGCAGCAGGGAACATTCGCCGGTCAGCCCCTCGCGCATGGACCCGATGATGCCCAGCCCGCTGACGCAGAAAAGCACCGTCGCCACCGCGAACTGATCACGGAACACCGTGTCGGACAGCGTTTCGCCCGCACGCTTCTTCCCGTTCCGGTTGAACAGCCCGGCGACCTTGAAGGCTCCCTTCATCACGAGGGACTCGAACCGCGTCAGCTCGCCCACCGCCGTGCCGAGCAAAAGGGAAAGCACGACCGGAGGCAGCGAGTCGCCTTTCGACAGCATGGTCACGCCGATGCCGAGCGTGATGCAGCTGAACACATTCATGAGCTTTTTTCTGAACGCCTGACTGATCACGGGCCCGCAGAGCGCCCCGAGAACAGAGCCCGCGATGATACATACGCTGTTCGCAACCGGTCCTATCATGTTCCCTCATTCCTTTTTGAAAACCTGAAATTCCGCCGCTGCACGCAAAAAGCCGCCCCGGACGGCATCCGAAGGACGGACGACGCGGACACGACGCAATCTGCGCGTCGGCACTGCAACCAGAAAGCGTTATCACAGGGAAAAAGGAAAAACAATCAACTCCGTTACAGCGAGAAAAACACAAAAAAATCCCGCAGGCGGACACCTGCGGGATACATGAACCGGATTCGGGCCTCCGGGACAACAGCCCCGGAAGAGGCTGCGCCCGTCAACACTATTTTACGGCTTCTTTCAGCGCCTTGCCGGGAGTGAACTTCACGACGCGGGAAGCGGGAATGAGGCATTCCTCGCCCGTACGGGGGTTGCGGCCCTTGCGTTCGCTGCGTTCGACGACCTTGAAGCTGCCGAAGCCGGTGAAGGAAACCTGTTCGCCGTTGGCGATGGATTCGGACAGCACGCTGATCGCAGCGTCAAGGAACTGTTCCGTGGCGGCTTTGGTGCCGAGGCCGGCCTTGGCGTGGATTTTGTCGACAAGATCTGCTTTGGTCATAAAAGACTCCTTACCTGAATAGTGAGATGTGCCAGCGCTGGTCTTTACCCTTTGTTTTTCCCGTTGTCACCGGGATATTTTGCACTATCCCCCCTTATTTGTATTGCAAAAAGCGGTTTCGGAGCCGCCCCGGACCGGGCCCCGCAAGATGGGCGAACGATAACACGACGAAATTACGACATAAAATGATAATCTGGGCAATTATACAAAAAAGACACGCCCAAAGGCAAAAAAAATCGCCCAAAAGGCAAAAACCTTGCGCGCCGCCTCCCGCAAGGCGGAACACGCCTTTGATCACGGAAGAATCCCTTGCCAAACGGGGATTCAGGGTATATATAGCTGAGTCCCGACTTTATAGGAGCCTGACCATGAAAGACAAAATTCATCCCAAAGTGTACAAGGCCAAGATTACCTGCGCCTGCGGCAATCAGGTAGAACTGCTCTCCACCAAAGGAGAAAACGTACATGTGGAAATCTGCTCCGCTTGCCATCCTTTCTTCACCGGCAAGCAGCGTTTCCTCGATACGGCTGGCCGTATTGACCGCTTCCGCAAAAAGTACGCCAATCTCAACAAGTAACGCGCCGGTTTCCAGCGCAGCCTTTACGCCTCCCGGACGGGCTTCTTCCCTCCGGGAGGCCTTCGAATTCCATCCCTTCTTTTCGTTCTTCCCCGAAGTCCGCAAGTCAACCAGTCGGGAAACGCGCCGGGGACACACGTTCAGGGAGTGACATTCCGAGGTCTTTCCATGCCCACGCGCACCGGTCGTCCGGCCGCCACTTCCGTTTTTTCCGCCCGTTCCGGGAAACGTTTCCTGATGAGCCTGGGGCGTCTCGCCCTGCTTGCCCCCGCGCCGCTCGTCGGCGGGCAGGCCGTCATGGAAGGCGTCATGATGCGTAACGGCGACGTCTATGCGCTGGCCGTCCGCACGCCTGACGGCAACATCAGCGTCGAAAGACGCCCCTGGTTCAGCCTCACCCGCAGCGCATGGCTCAAAAAGCCCTTCCTGCGCGGCTTCCCCACGCTCATCGAAACCCTCGTCAACGGGATCAAGGCCCTGAACCTGTCCGCCGAACGCACTACCGAAGGCACCGGAGAGGAAATCAAGGGCTGGCAGCTCGCCGTCACGCTCGTGGCGTCGCTCCTGTTCGCCGTGGGTCTGTTCGTCGTGGTGCCGCACCTGCTGTCCGTCGCCATGAACTGGCTCGGCTTCGGCGGCGACGTCGACGGGATTTCGTTCCACATCTGGGACGGGCTGTTCAAATTTCTGCTTTTCATCGGCTACATCGTGGGCATCTCCATGCTCCCGGACATCCGGCGGGTGTTCTGCTACCACGGGGCCGAGCACAAGACGATCCATGCCTACGAATCCGGGGACACTGTGACGCCCGAGGCCGCCATCCGGTTCAGCCGCCTGCACCCGCGCTGCGGCACCACGTTCCTGCTGTTCGTCATGTCCATCGCCATCCTGCTGCATACGGTCCTCGTTCCGCTGCTGCTCCTCGTCTGGACGCCGGAACACGCCGTCGCCAAGCACCTTTTCACCATTGCCTTCAAGCTGCTGCTCATGGTTCCCATCAGCGCCCTTTCCTATGAACTCATCCGGTACGCCGCGCGTCTGGGCGACGGGTTCTGGGGCCGCGTTCTCCGCGCGCCGGGCATGTTCCTGCAGCTTCTGACCACACGGGAACCGGAACTGGATCAAGTCGAAGTCGCGGTCGCGTCCCTCGCCGCCGCCGTCGGGCAGAATCCGCCCCGTCTTGAGACGCCTCCTACCTGCAACCGGAGTTATTGATGTTCGCCAAACTCGAAAGCCTCGAACGCAAATTCCTGGACCTCGAACAGGAACTCGCCGATCCCACCATCTTCAACGATCAGGAACGCTACCGCAAGCTGACCAAGGCCCATTCCGACCTCAAGCCCGTGGTGGCCATCTTCCGCCAGTACCGCGAGCTGAAGCAGAACCTCGCCGACAATCAGGAACTCCTGAACGACGCCGATCCCGACATCCGCGAAATGGCCCACGAGGAAATCAAGGCCATCGAGGAACAGCTTCCCCAGCTCGAACACGACCTCAAGGTGCTGCTCCTGCCCACCGACCCGCTGGACGAGAAGAACATCATCCTCGAAATCCGCGCGGGCACCGGCGGCGAAGAGGCCGCCCTCTTCGCGGGCGACCTGTTCCGCATGTACTGCCGCTACGCCGAAAAGATGAACTGGAAAGTCGAGATCATGAGCCAGAGCGAGTCGGACAACGGCGGCTACAAGGAAGTGATCGCGCTCATCTCCGGCGACAGGGTGTACAGCCGCCTCAAGTTCGAGTCCGGCACCCACCGCGTGCAGCGCGTGCCCGCCACCGAATCGCAGGGCCGCATCCACACGTCCGCCGCCACGGTCGCCATCATGCCCGAAGCCGAAGAAGTGGACCTCGACCTCAAGCCCGAAGACCTGCGCTTCGACGTGTACCGCTCCTCCGGCCCCGGCGGCCAGAGCGTGAACACGACCGATTCCGCCGTGCGCGTGACCCACATCCCCACCGGCCTCGTCGTCTGCTGTCAGGACGAGAAGTCGCAGCACAAGAACAAGGCCAAGGGCCTCAAAATCCTGTGCTCCCGTCTCCTCCAGCTCAAGCAGGACGAACAGAACGCGGCTCTCGCCGACCAGCGCCGCGCGCAGGTGGGCACCGGCGACCGTTCCGAGCGCATCCGCACCTACAATTTCCCGCAGGGCCGCGTCACCGACCACCGCATCAACATGACCCTGTACAGCCTCGGCAAGGTGCTCGAAGGCGAAATTCAGGAACTCGTGGACGGCCTCGTCACCCACGCCCAGACCGAAGCCCTCAAGGCGCAGGCCTCGAGCTGATTCCGGCGCTTTTTTGCCGAAAGGCGGGAGGAATCTTTCTGCGGAAAGGCTCCTCCCGCCTTTTTTGCCGAGGATCGCGCCGGACCGCGCGTTGCTTTTTGGCTTCGAGGGTTATAACATAGATCGATCAACCAGCGGCGGGATACGCGAGGAAGGTTTCCCGCCCAATCCAAAGGAAGAGGAAATGAAGAAATCCATACTGTTCGCAGCCGCGCTCCTGTCCGTCGCGGCCTTCGGGGCCGGAACCTCATGGGGCGTTTCCGAAACGCCGCAGGGCTATCCCTCCCTCGGCAAGTTCAGCAAAGTCTCCCACGTCATGCTCGACAAGTGCATGCCCTGCCATACCCGCAACATGGACCTGCCCTTCTACGCCTCCGCTCCCGGCATCAAGCAGAGCATCCTGAAGGACTACGCCGCCGCGCCGCGCGCCTTCGACCTCGGGCACGAACTCGAAGGCGACGCTAAGGACAAGCCGGTCAAGGAAAGCACCCTCGCCAAGATGGCGTGGGTGACGTCCTACGACATCATGCCTCCGGCGAAGTTCACGGCGGTGCACCCCAAGGCCAAGCTGACGCCCAAGGAAAAGGATCAGCTGCTCCAGTGGATCAAGGATACGCGCCACAAATACTATGTGAACGGCCTTGCCGCGCCCGACAAGCAGGACGAGCCCATTCAGCCCCTGCCCTCCGCGATGCACGTGGACGCCAAGAAGGCCGCGCTCGGCCAGAAGCTGTTCAACGACGTACGCCTCTCCGGCGACGAAAGCATGTCCTGCGCCACCTGTCACGATTTCACCAAGGCCGGGACCGACGGCGTCATGATCGCGCAGGGCGTCTACGATCTCAACAGCGGCCTGAACACGCCCACGGTGTTCAACGCCGTGTTCAACTTCCGCCAGTACTGGAACGGCCGCGCCGCCGACGTGCAGGAAGCCGCGAAGCTCGCCCCGCTCGACCCGACCATGATGGGCAGCAAGGGCTGGGATCTCATTCTCGCCAAGCTGCGTCTCGACGAGGCGTTGACCAACGAATACAAGGAAGCCTTCGGCACCGGCACGTGGACGGAGGAAAACGCCACCGCCGCGCTCGCCGAGTTCCAGAAGACGCTGCTCACCCCGGACAGCCGTTTCGACCAGTGGCTCAAGGGCAAGGACGACGCGCTGACCGCCGAGGAGAGCAAGGGCTACCAGCGTTTCAAGGATTATCGCTGCACGAGCTGCCATGTGGGCCAGTCCGTGGGCGGGCAGTCTCTCGAATACATGGATCTCAAGAAGGACTACTTCGCGGATCGCGGCCATCCGATGGCGCGTGACGAGGGCTACAAGGCCGTCACCGGCGATCATCAGGATCTGCACCGCTTCAAGGTGCCGAACCTCCGCAACGTGGAGCTGACCGCGCCCTATCTGCACGACGGCACGGTGCAGACCCTTTCCAAGGCCGTGGACGTCATGGGCACCTACCTCTCCGGCATCAGCATCGACGAAGAGGACAACGCCCTCATCGTCGCCTTCCTCCGCACCCTCACCGGCCAGTATCAGGGCAAGCCCCTGACCGGCGTGGTTTCCAAGTAAAATCCGGCGAAAAAAACTTGGGGAGGGGGAAGGACACTTTCTGAAGAAAGTGTCCTTCCCCCTCCCCAAACCCCACCCTCTTTTCTTCAAAGACTTTCGTCCTTATCGAATCCCTCTTCCCGTCTCTCCCCGTGGGCGAAAGCCGGGGCGGCATGGGATTGCTTTTTAAGAACGGCACCGAACGCCGCATTCATTCCGATGAACGAGTGCGTATGCGGCGTCAGTCCGTAAGGATACGACTGCTGCAGGATCTGGGGGCCTTTCCGAACATGCTGGAACGGTGCGCGGCGATGCGCGCGTGACCGGAACGGTCAAACCTTCCGAGTGCGGCTCATGGAAAAGCTCATTGTTCTGGGAACCGGCAATGCCGGGGCCGTGCGGTGCTACAATACCTGTTGCGTCCTGCACGACGGCGTAGAGCCGGTACTGGTGGACGGCGGCGGAGGCAACGGTCTTCTGGTGCGGCTCGAACGGGCGGGCGTCCGGGTTGAGGACATCCATCACGCCTTTCTGAGCCATTGCCATACGGATCACCTTTTCGGGATGATCTGGATGCTCCGTACCGTGGCCCAGCGCATTCGGGCAGACGCCTATGCGGGCCGTTTCACGCTGTACTGCCACGCGGAACTGGCGGGGATCGTCCATTCCATCGCCGACATGACCCTGCCCGCCGGCGTGACGGACTGCCTCGGCGACCGCATCCGCATCGTTCCCGTGGAGGACGGCGAGGAACGCCCCTTCGGAGGCTATCGGGCCACCTTCTTCGACATCGGCTCAACCAAGGCCCGGCAGTTCGGCTTTACCCTGCGCCTCCGCAACGGCAAGAAGCTGTCCTTCCTCGGCGACGAACCCTGCACGCCAGCCGGACGGCCCTACGTCACGGACAGCGACTGGCTCCTCAGCGAGGCGTTCTGCCTATACGCCGACCGCGACCGGTTCAGCCCCTACGAAAAGCACCACGGCACCGTCCGCGAATCCTGCGAGACGGCGACGGAACTCGGTGCGAAAAATCTCGTGCTCTGGCACACCGAAGACACCCGCCTCGCGGAACGCAAGGCTCTCTATACCGCCGAAGGCAAACCCTTCTTCCCCGGCAACCTGTTCGTCCCCGACGATCTCGAGGTCATCCCCCTCTGATCCCCCTCCATCCTCCGCACGCCCCGCCCTCAATGTCTCCAATATCCTCAAAAAGGATTCGATAAAAACAAAAGTCTTAGGAGGATGAGGGATGGGGGTCCGGGGGAAGGGAGAAGGAAGCCCTTCTCCAGAAGGGTTCCTTCTCCCTTCCTCCGGCACTTCGCGTTTCCCCCTCCTTCCCACCTTCTCCCGTTCCCCCTTGACGATCCGCCCTCCGGGCTTATCGTTTGGGACGGAAGGCCGGACCCGGCTCCGGTCAAGCATTTTTGAGGAGGAACACCATGCCTGAACAGACCAATCACGAATTCCGTGCGGAAACCCGCAAAGTCCTGAATATCCTTACCCACTCCCTCTATTCCAACCGGGAAATCTTCCTGCGCGAACTGATCTCCAACGCTTCCGACGCGCTGGACAAACTGCGCTTCCTCCAGAACCGCCAGCACGAGGGCATCCGCAACCCCGATCTGCCGCTTGAAATCCGGATCACCTCGGACAAGGTTCAGAACTGCCTGACCATCACCGATACCGGCATCGGCATGACCCGCGACGAGATGATCGAAAACCTCGGCACCATCGCCCACTCCGGTTCCGAGGCCTTCCTCAAGGAACATTCCGGAAAGGAAGGGGACGAAACGGGCGACGCCTCCAACATCATCGGCCGCTTCGGCATCGGCTTCTACTCCGTGTTCATGGTCGCGGACAAGGTTGAAGTGACCTCGCTCTCCGCCACCGGCGACGGCCCGGCCTACCGTTGGACCTCGGACGGCACCGGCACCTTCACCATCGAGGAAGCCCCGGATCAGGCCGAGATCCAGCGCGGCACCACCATCCGCGCCTTCATCAAGGAAGGCGACAAGGAATTTCTGGAAAAATACCGCCTCGAGGGCATCATCCGTACCCACTCCAGCTTTATCCCCTTCCCGATCATGGTGGACGGCGAGCGCGTGAACACCACGCCCGCCCTGTGGCGCGAGCCCAAGTTCTCCATCAAGAAGGAACAGTACGACGAATTCTACAAGTTCCTGACCTACGACCAGAAGGCCCCGCTCGACGTGCTGCACCTGTCCGTGGACGCGCCCGTGCAGTTCAACGCCCTGCTGTTCATCCCGGACATCACCAAGGACTACTTCGGAGCCTACCGCGAACACTGGGGACTTGACCTCTACGCCCGCCGCGTGCTCATCCAGCGCGAGAACAAGGAGCTGATTCCCGACTACCTCGCCTTCCTCAAGGGCGTGGTGGACACCGAAGATCTGCCTCTGAACATCTCCCGCGAAACGCTTCAGGAAAACATCGTCCTCCGCAAGATCGCCCAGACCATCAGCAAGCAAACCATTTCCCACCTCGAAAAGCTGGCGAAGGACGATGCGGAAAAGTACAACCAGTTCTGGAAGCTGCACGGAAAGGTCTTCAAGCTCGGCTACAGCGACTTCGCCAACCGCGACCGCATCACGCCGCTGCTGCGCTTCAACTCCTCCGCGATGGAGGACACCGACGGCCTGACCTCGCTGGACGACTACATCTCCCGCGCCCGCGAAAACCAGAAGGAAATCTGGTACGTCGCCGCGCCGGGCCGCGAGGCCGCCAAGGTCAACCCGCACAGCGAAGTGTTCCGCCGCAAGGGACTTGAGGTGCTGTACCTCTACGAGCCCGTGGACGAATTCGCGCTGGAGACGCTGGGCACCTACAAGGACTATGCCTTCAAGGCCGTGGAGCACGCCGACGGCGCGCTGCTGGATTCCTTCGCGGATACGGACGAGACGCCCAAGGCCGCGCCACTGTCCAACGACGACATGAACGCCTTCGACAAGCTGCTGGAGACCATCCGCAAGGTGCTCGGGGACCAGATCAAGGACGCGCGCGTCTCCCACCGTCTGGCGGACAGCCCGGCCTGCCTCGTTTCTCCCGACGGCGGCGTGACCTCCTCGATGGAACGCCTGATGCGCGTCATGCAGAAGGACGATTCCATCCCGCAGAAGGTATTCGAGATCAACCGCGACCATCCGCTGCTGCGGACCATGCTCAAGATCTCCAAGTCCAATCCCGACGATCCCCAGCTCGCGGAAATGATCCAGAACCTCTTCGACTCCACCCTGCTGCTCGACGGCTACATCAAGGATCCCCACGCCCTCGCCAGCCGCGCCACCAAGCTCCTTGAGCAGGCCAGCGCGTGGTATGCCGACGTCAAGAAGCTGTAGGATGAAGATTGGGGAGGGGAGAGGAAACCCTTCTGGAGAAGGGCTTTCCTCTCCCCTCCCCCCTCTCTCTCCCAAAACGTTCGTATGCGGTAGCCGGTTCCGTCGCCGGATGACGAGACGGGCCGCACGACAGGTATTTTTAGGGAGAGAGTGAGGGGGAGATAAAAGCAAAAAAGCCGGTCCGTCCGGCAAGGCAAGGTTGCGCGAACGCCGTTTGCGTTCCCCGAAAAGTCCCGCCGGAGCGACGGGACTTTTTCTTTGTTGGGATTCCTTCCTGAAAAGGCTTGAAGAAAATCCCCTTTGCTGAGAGAACGGAAGCGTTGCGCTTTTCGGAAAAATCGCACCTTTCCCCCGACGACGCCCCGCTCCCGATATGCCGCACGCTCTCGGAACAGGGATTCGATAAACATGAACGTCTCAGGAGAAGGAGGGATGGGGGTAGGTCCGCTCTCCCTCCCTCTCCGACCAAGGAACGCCATGAACAGATTGCTGGTGCTCGGAATAGGAAACATGCTGCTCACCGACGACGGCGTGGGCGTGTTCGCGTCGCAGGAACTGATGAAGGAAGAGTGGCCCGCGCAGGTAACCATTCGCGAGGGCGGCACCTTCACGCAGGACATCTTCTACAGCTTCAAGGGCTATTCCCACCTGCTGGTGCTGGACGTGGTGCACTGCAGCGGCAAGCCCGGCTCCCTCTACCGGCTCACCGAGGACGCGCTGATCAAGGACGAGAAACAACGCCTGTCCATCCACGACATCGATCTCATCGACTCCCTCGGCATGGCGGAAAAGCTGTTCGGAACCAAGTCCGAACTCGTCGTGATCGGCGTGGAGCCCAAGGACTACACGACGTGGAACATCGGCCTCTCGGACGAAGTGCGGGCCGCCTTTCCCGACTTCCTCGCGCTGGCGCGGAAAGAAATCGCGGCATGGCTGGAACGCTACGGAGAACGGGCATGATCCCCGTCGGAGCCATCGTCAACGCGTCGGGCATCGCACTGGGCGGCCTTGTGGGGCTGGCCTTCGGTTCCCGCCTGCCGGAACGCGTCCGCACCATCGTCTTTCAGGGCCTCGGCCTGTGCGTGCTCGTCATCGGCTTCAAGATGGCCCTGCCCACGCAAAACCCGCTCATCGTCATTTTCAGCATCGTCATCGGCTCCGTGATCGGCGAACTGCTCAGGCTGGAAGCCAAACTCGTCCATGTGGGCGACCGGCTGAAACAGCGGCTCAAATCCTCCAACCCGCTGTTCACCGACGGCATGGTCAACGCCTCGGTGCTGTTCTGCATCGGCGCGATGGCGATCATCGGCTCCTTCGACGAAGGGCTCCGGGGCGACCGCGCCGTGGTCCTTTCCAAGGCCATCATCGACAGCTTCGCCGCGCTGGCCATGGCCTCGGCCTACGGGCTCGGGGTCTTGTTCTCGGCTCTGCCCGTACTTATCTATCAGGGGTCGCTCACGTTGCTTGCGGGCAGCCTCCAGCAGTGGCTCGACCCGGCGACCATGACGGAACTGACCGCCGTCGGCGGCACGCTCATCATCGGCATCGGCCTCAACATGCTGGAAATCACGCACATCTCGCTGTCCAACATGCTCCCGTCCCTGCTGGTCGTGGTGGGACTGTGCGCCGCGACGGCCTCCTTTGCCGCATATGTCTAAGACGGAACACGACGACGCGCCGCCCGCCTTCCCTCCGACGGAAAGGCTATGAAAAGGCGGCGTTCATAGCCCGGATACGGAACACACCGCCGGAAACGGCGTTCACTTGCAAGACACCCCAGTCTGGACAGACTTCAAGGAAACCATGAGTCATTCCTCCATCCATATCGAGGGCGCGCGCCAGCACAACCTCAAAAACCTCACGCTCGACATCCCCCGCGAACAGCTCGTGGTCGTGTGCGGCCCCTCGGGGTCGGGCAAGTCCACGCTCGCGTTCGACATCGTGTACGCGGAAGGCCAACGCCGCTATGTGGAATCCCTTTCGGCCTACGCCCGCCAGTTCCTCCCCCAGATGGACAAGCCGGACGTGGACAAGATCGAAGGCCTTTCCCCCGCCATTTCGCTGGAACAGCAGACCACGGGCCGCAACCCGCGCTCGACCGTGGGCACCGTCACCGAAGTCTACGACTTCCTGCGCGTGTTCTTCGCCCGCCTCGGCAAGATGTACTGCCCCCAGTGCGGACGCCCCATCGAGGCCCGCGCCGCCGATGAAATCATCGCCAACATCCTCGCCCTGCCCGAAGGCACGAAAGTCATCGTCATGGCCCCGCTGGTCGAACTCCAGAAAGGCACGCACGCGGACCGCTTCAAAAAATTGAAGGCGGAAGGCTTCGTGCGCGTGCGCGTGGACGGCCAGCTCTACGGCATGGAAGATCTGCCCGCGCTGGACAAGAACAAGAAGCACACCATCGACCTCGTGGTGGATCGCCTCGTGATCAAGGACGGCATCCGGGGACGGCTCGCGGACTCCGTGGAACTGGCCCTGCGCTACGGCGAGGGCCGCATCATCGTCAACGAACCGGACAAGGGCGCCGACGGCGACACCCTGCACGCCACGGAATCGGTCTGCCCGGCGTGCAAGATCAGCCTGCCCGCGCCCAGCCCGCAGCTCTTTTCCTTCAACAGCCCGCAGGGAGCCTGCCCGCGCTGCGCCGGCCTCGGCACCGTGGAATACTTCGAGCCCATGCTCATCGCGCCCAACCGGGGGCTGTCCCTGAACACCAAGGCCATTCTGCCGTGGGCCAATCCCAAGGCCTTCGCCCGGTACGAGGACGCGCTCACCGCCCTCGGCAAGCGTTTCGGCTTCACTCTGTCCACGCCGCTTTCCGACTATTCGAAAGAAGCGCTGCCCGCCCTGTTCTACGGCGAGGGCGACGCCACGGCAAAATCCAGGAGCGGCCTGCGGCGCAACCGCCTCGGCGGCTCCGTGGCTCTCGACGCGCCCGAATACGACGACAACCTGCCCGCCCCGGTCAAAGCCTACGACGGCCCCTACAAGCTCTCCACGGAAAGCTGGCCGGGCATCATTCCCCTGCTCGAACGCGGCATGCAGTACGGCGACATGTGGCGCGACATGCTCTCGCGCTACCTCCAGAGCATGGACTGCCCCGCCTGCCGCGGCGCGCGTCTGCGGCCCGAATCGCTGGCCGTGCGCGTGGACGATCTCAACATCCATCAGTTCTGCTCCATGCCCGTGGAGCGCGCCCTGCGCTGGCTCAACGAACGTACCTTCGACGGACGCCACGCTCTCGTCGCGGAACCGCTGCTCAAGGAACTGAACCACCGTCTGTCGTTTATGACCAACGTGGGCCTCGACTACATTTCGCTGGGCCGCACCATGACCACCCTCTCGGGCGGGGAAGCGCAGCGCATCCGCCTCGCCTCGCAGCTCGGGTCCGGGCTGGTGGGCGTGACCTACGTGCTCGACGAGCCTTCCATCGGCCTGCACCCCCGCGACAACGAACGCCTCATCGCCACGCTCCGCAGCCTGCAGGGACGCGGCAACACCGTACTGGTGGTGGAGCACGACGAGGCCACTATCCGCGAGGCCGACGACATCATCGAACTGGGGCCCGGCTCCGGCGCGCACGGCGGGGATATGGTGTTCCACGGCTCCTTCCCGGAACTCATCAAGCGTTCGGACACGCTGACCGCAAAATACATGCGCGGCGACCTCTCCGTGCCGATCCCGGACGAACGCCGCGAGCCCAAAGGCTGGCTGACCCTGCGCGGAGTCACGACCAACAACCTCAAGGACATCGACTGCCCCATCCCGCTGGGCACGCTGACCTGCGTGACCGGGGTTTCGGGTTCGGGCAAAAGCTCCCTCGTGGTGGACACGCTGTACAAGCACCTCGCGCTGGCGCAGGGCATCCGCGTGGACCAGCCCGGCAGCATCAGGGGCATCGACGGCGTGGAGGCCATTGAGCGCATCGTCGCCATCGACCAGACGCCCATCGGCAGGACGCCCCGTTCCAACCCGGCGACGTACACCAAGATATTCGACGAAATCCGCAACATCTTCGCCATGACTCCGGACGCCCGCAAACGCGGCTACCAGCCGGGACGGTTCAGCTTCAACGTGAAGGGCGGGCGCTGCGAGGCGTGCAGCGGCGACGGTCAGATCCGGGTCGAGATGCACTTCCTGCCCGACGTGTACGTCACCTGCGATGTGTGCAAGGGCAAACGGTACAACCATGAGACGCTCGAGGTGCGCTATCGCGGCCTGAACATTTCGGAAGTGCTCGACATGCCTGTGCGCGAGGCGCGGCAGTTCTTCTCAAGTTATCCTGTACTGGAGCGCCGTCTTGCCGTACTGGAGGACGTGGGCCTCGACTACATCCGGCTCGGGCAGCCCGCCACCACCCTCTCCGGCGGCGAGGCGCAGCGCATCAAGATTTCGCGCGAGCTCGGCAAGCGTTCCCTGCCCGGCACCATGTACATCCTCGACGAGCCGACCACCGGCCTGCACATGCACGAGGTCGGCAAGCTCGTCACCGTGCTGCACCATCTGGTGGATCTCGGAGCGACGGTCGTGGTCATCGAGCACAATACCGACGTCATTCTCGCCTCGGACTACGTCATCGACCTCGGCCCCGGCGGGGGCGAGAACGGCGGACGCATCGTTTCCGCCGGGACGCCCGAAGCCATCATGGCCGACCCCAACTCCGTCACAGGCAAGTTCCTCACCGAAGAACGCCGGACGCGGCGGAAACTTGGGGAGTAGAAAAATTGGGGAAGGGAGGGAGAACCTTCTGAAGAAAGGCTTCCCCCTCCCTTCCCCAAACCCCATCCCTCTCCCTCCCAAGACTTTCATAACGGGCGTCAGGCCGTCTCCGTATGAAGGAACGGGTCCGCTGAAGGCTGTTCGGGAGCGGATTTTGGGGTGCGGAGGCGAATGACCGTCCGGGAGCCGGTTCTTTCCCGGTATGAAGAAAAGAGAAAGAGGAACGCGGCGCGTTCTCCGCAAGGGTTCGCATCAACATCTTTCCAAAGGAGTTCCCATGAACACTCTTGAGCTTGATCAGGACCATTGCATCCGGTGCGGGCGTTGCGTGAGCGTCTGTCCGCAGCGCATTCTGGGACGCCACCCCAACGGCGGCATCGGCATTCCGCACGGCGCAATGGTTCGCTGCATCGGCTGCGGACATTGCGTGGCCGTCTGTCCCAAATCGGTTCTGACGTTGAACCACGAGCCGCCCGCGGGCCTGCCTCTCATCGAGGACGCGCCTCTTTCCGACATCCAGCGGGACATGCTCTTCAAGAGCCGCCGCTCCATCCGTGCCTACCGCGACGAACCGGTTTCCCGCGAATTGCTCCTCAAGGCGCTGGAAGAAGCCCGCTACGCGCCCACGGCCTCCAACTCGGAGCAAGTGGAATGGCTGCTCGTCGAAGGCCGCGACCGGCTGCATGATCTGGGTTCACGGGTGGCGGACTGGATGTCCGGCATGACCGGCCGCTACCGTCACGTCGCCGACGCCTTCCGCGCCGGTCAGGATCCCATCCTGCGCGGCGCGCCCGCCATCATCTTCGCGCACGGCGGCGCCAACGTTCCGTGGAGCGCGCTCGACTGTACCGCCGCGATCAGCTATCTGGAGCTGGCCCTCCACAGCTACGGCATCGGAAGCTGCTGGAGCGGCTTCGTGCTCGCCGCCGCCGGCAACGGCGTCGACCTCGGCCTCCCCCTCCCGGAGTGCCGCAAGCTCTGCGCCGGACTCATGATCGGGTATCCCGCCGTCCGCTACACCCGCGTTCCCCCGCGCAGGCCCGTACGGCTGACGGTTGTGGAATAGATGAACATTGGAGGGGGAGAGGGAAACTTTCTGAAGAAAGTTTCCCTCTCC
>CAUHBW010000047.1 GCA_959604115.1 uncultured Bilophila sp.
AGCACGAAAGCGGACGTGTTCAAAAAAGGCTGATGACGGAAAGGCGAAAAGCCAGCGACTATGAAACGTTGTCCCTAAAAAAAGCCGTGAAGGCTCGCCCGGCTCCAAGGTTTTCTCTGTTTTTGTAATAGGTTTACTGATGGCAAGGCGATTTCCGCTTTGGGACGCGGATGAGACGTGTTTTTTCAACACGCCTTCGCGTCAGGTGAAAGCCCCTTTCGTCATTCACCTTGCGACGGGTAACAACGAGGCGTGCCTTGCTTTTCCGCCATGATTCTTCTGTTGCCTTCCGCCGCTGGACAGCGTAGTAAAGCATACTTATCTTGAAGTGCCGTCCGCATGATTCTCATGCCGCACGGTGCCCCGGCCGGTTCGGCAGGATCGGCCGGAAGGTTAAGGTGCGCCTTCCAGGACTGCGGAAGACGCGTTCCGGCACACCCGTGTTCCGCGGGCCGCAACTACCTGAGAAGAGAGCTTATGCAAGAATTCTTACGCTCCTGCAGGTACTTTTTCGGATACGCCTTTTTTTTCAGTATGTTCGTCAACGTGCTCCAGCTCACGTTTTCCATCTACATGCTGCAGGTGTACGATAAGGTACTGACCAGCTACAACCTGTCCACCCTGGCCGTCATCACCATCGCCGCCGTTATCGCCCTCGTCGTGCTGGCGCTGCTTGAATGGATACGCTCCCGCCTTCTCGTCCGGGCCGGCATTGAGTTCGACCGGATGCTGAGCCTTCCCGTGCTCAACGAAAACCTCAAAAACGCCACGGTTCCGGCCGGCGGAGCTTCCGCGAAACAGGGCAGCCTGCGCGACGTGCAGATGCTCCGCAACTTTCTCGGCGGCAACGCCGTGTTCGCCTTTTTCGACGTTCCGTGGATGCCCATCTACTTCGCCCTGATCTTCATCCTGCATCCCGATCTCGGACTGGTCGCCGTCTTCGGCGGGATCATGGTCTTCGTGCTGGGCTTTCTCACCGAGCGCTTCACCCGCAAGCGTCTTGAATCCGCGACCATGCTCAACGCCCACGCCTCCAATTTCCTCGGCGCGACCATGCGCAACGCCAGCATCGTGCGCTCCATGGGCATGATCAACAACGTGGCCGGGCGCTGGTCCAAGATGAACGACATCGTCATCGAACTCCAGACCCGCGCCAGCCGCAGCGCCGGATTGCTCCACTCGGTCAGCAAGTCCCTCCGCGTCGGGTTGCAGGTTCTCATCTACGCCGTGGGCGCCTACCTCGCCGTGACGCACGAATCCACCGCGGGCGTCATGATCGCCGCGTCCATCGTCATGGGCCGCGCGCTCGCGCCTATCGATCAGGCCATGGCGACCTACAAGCAGTCGCTGGAGGCCAGCGGCGCGTACAAACGCCTGAAGGAGATGCTGGATTCTCCCAAGACTCCGCCGTCCATGGACCTTCCCGATCCCGTGGGCGAACTTTCCACCGAAAACCTCGTGTTCGCCGCCAACGGACGCCATATCATCAAGGGCATGTCCTTCCGGCTCCCGGCGGGGCAGTCGCTCGCCATCATCGGCCCCAGCGCCGCGGGCAAGTCCACGCTGTGCAAGCTGCTGCTCGGCATCTGGGCCCCCACGGGCGGCAAGGTCCGCATCGACCGCGCCGACATCGCCACATGGGATTCCGAAAAGCTCGGACCGTTCATCGGGTATCTGCCGCAGGACGTGGAACTGTTCGCCGGCAGCATCGCCGAAAACATCGCGCGTCTGGGCGCCGTGGATTCCGAAAAGGTCATCCTCGCCGCCAAGCTCGCGGGCGTCCACAACATGATCCTCTCGTTGCCCAAGGGCTACGACACGCAGATCGGGGATCAGGGCGCGGTGCTTTCCGGCGGACAGCGCCAGCGCATCGGCCTCGCCCGCGCGCTGTACGGCAATCCCCGGGTGGTCGTGCTCGACGAACCCAACTCCAACCTCGACGAAGAGGGCGAAGCCTGTCTGCTGCAGGCCGTGCTCAACCTCAAGCAGTTGAAGGCCACGGTCGTGCTGGTCACGCACAAGCCCAACATCCTTTCCATCGTCGACAACATCATGCTGGTTCAGGACGGGCAGATCGCCATGTGCGGCCCGCGTCAGGAAGTCCTGACCAAACTCGCCAACCTCCAGAAGCAACAGCAGGAGCAGGCCGCCAAGGCCCGTCTCCAGCATGAGGAACTGGAGCGGCAAAAGCAGGAAGCGCTGAAGGACGCCGGAGGTGAAGCCCATGTCTAAGCCCGAAGGCGTGAAAATCGCGACCATCGAAACCAAAGCCATTCCCGCTTCGGAAGCCAAGAAGGGCACGCCCCAGCAGCACCCGCAGCGCGAAAGCATCGAAGATCCCCGCAAGATCATCCGGCAGGGGCTGCTCGTCGTGTTCCTGTTCTTCGGCGTGCTCGGCACGTGGGCCGTGTTCGGGGAAATCAGCGGCGCCATCGTCGCTCCCGGCAAGGTCAAAATCGAGACGGAACGCAAGACCGTCCAGCATCTCGAAGGCGGCATCGTCGAATCCATCCTCGTCCGTGAAGGCGAGGAGGTGCAGGAAGGACAGCCGCTCATCGTGCTGGAAAGCGTGCAGGTGGACGCCTCCGAAAACATGCTGCAAAAGCAGCTTGTGGCCCTGCTCGCCGCCCAGACCCGTTCCGCTGCGGAAAAGGAACTCAAGACCGACTTCACGTGGCCCGCAGAACTGGTCACGCTCGCCGCGAACATCCACAGCGAAGACGTTCTCGCCAACGAAAAGAAAATCTTCACCGCGCGCCGGGAGGCCCTCGACGGGCAGATTTCGCTGCTCAAGTCGCAGATCGCCCAGATCGACGCCCAGATCCTCGGCTATCAGGATCAGATGCAGGCCGAACAGGCGATCATCGGAACCCTGAACGAGGAGCTCAAGGCCAAGCGCCAGCTGTACGCGGAACGGTATCTGGAAAAATCGCAGATACTGGAACTCGAACGGATGCTGGCCAGCCACGAGGGCAACCGGGGGCGCATGCGGCAGTCCATCGCCGAAGCCCGCCAGAAAAGGGCCGAACTGCTTCTGCGCATCGAGGACGCGAAAAACCGTTTCGTCGAAGAGGCCACCAACCAGCTCGGCAAGCTGGACAACGAAATCCTCCAGACCCGCGAGCGCATCCGTCCCCTGAAGGACGCCAAGAAACGCCTTCAGGTCGTCGCGCCCGTGAAGGGCCGCGTGGTGGGGCTCAAGGTCCACTCCAAGGGCGGCGTCGTGCGGCCCGGCGAGCCGCTGATGGACATCGTGCCCGAAAACACCCCGCTGATCATCGAAACGCAGGTGCCCGTCAACAAGATCACCGACGTGTTCATCGGGCAGGACGCGCTGGTGCAGCTCGACGCCTTCGATACGCGCATCACCCCGCACATCTCGGCCAAGGTGTCATACATCTCGGCCGACCGTCTGGAGGAGCGCACGAACATGGGCGTCATGCCGTACTACCTGTGTTATGTGGAGATCGATCCCTCCGCGCTCCAGGATGCCAAGCTGTACCTCTCGCCCGGCATGCCCGCCACGGTGTTCATCACGACCAAGAAGCGCACGGTCCTTTTCTATATGATCGAACCGCTGCTGAAAAACTGGGAACGCGCGCTGCGCGAATAGCTCATGCGCGTGGTGTTCTGGTTGATCTTCCTTTGTGCGGCCGCTCCTGCGTTGTGCGGGGCGGCCGCCTTTCCTGTTCTGGAAGCTCCCGCCGTCTACTCGGGCGGCGTGGAATCCGAAGGCGCGCGTTACGACGTCACGCTGCTGTTGAAAGCGGACCACCTCTTCGTCCTGCGCGAACGGACGGCGCGGGCGGACGGGCGGCCTTCGGAGCGGACCCTGACCGGGTTCTGGTTTCAGGTGAAGGAAGGTTCCCTGTTGCGGCTTACGAACCGCAACGGTCTGGATCGCGTTCTGAACATAGGCGGCTCCGGGAGCCTGTACTGGGGGGTCCAGTCCCCGTTCCCCAAATATATGAACGTCACCTTGCGCAAGGGCGGCGAAACCTTCCCTTTTGCGATGATGGGCACGCTTGCGTTTGAAGGCTCCGCCGCCGTGCTGCGGGATGCCGCCACAAACAGGAGCTATCCCCTACTTCCCGACGCGCGGCTCGAACAGCTGCGCGGGCGCGGAGAACGGCTTTTCGTCGATGCGGACGTGGAGGAACGCGGGGATTCGCTGAGCGTCCTTCGTTTGCGGAGCGCCACGGACGTCCTTCCGCAGCTTCCGCAGGACACCCCGGAACGGTTTCGGCGGCTTGTTTCCGGCGGGCACTGGCGCGCAACGTTCGACGGACGCACGTTCAACTGTACGTTTCAACAGGAAAAAACGGATCGAGGACGGGTTGATATGGTCATGGCCGATCTGTCCGTCCGGATTCCCTACGGGCTTGAGGCGGACCGTATCGCGTTTCACCCGGACAAAAAAACGCTGCGAATGGCGGAGACTTTTGGCCTCAAAACCCTTGCGGCCACATTCAACGGCTTGAGAACATGGGAAATCCACGGGGATCTGCTGGTCCTCCGGGGGGCGGATGGGCCGCTGTGCGTTCTGGAAAAAATACGCTAAAAGAACAGGCACGCCTTCTTACCGAGTAACCGATATGGAGTCCGATATGGTTCGTTTCAAATACGGATGGATGCTTGTGGCCGTCCTGTGGCTGTGCGCCCCGGCGCAGGCTCAGGAATTCACGTTGGAACAGGCTGTGGAGCACGCGCTGAAGGCCAACCCGAGCGTGGAATCCAAGGTGTTGACTCTGGAGCAGGCCAAGATGAACGTCGGCGTTGCCCAAAGCTATTTCTGGCCCCGCGTGTCGCTGGTCTCCAGCAACAACAGGCTGGAGAACTCCGGCGCCGCGGGCAGCACGGACGATCTGTCCAGCCGCTCATGGTCGCGCGGCCTCCGGGTGGGCCTGTCGCTGTTCGCCGGCTTCGCGCACCTGAACAATCTGGACAAGTCGCGTCTTTCCGTGGACATGGAGGAAGCCAGACACCGGCAGGCCAAGCTGGAGCTGATCGCCAACGTGCAGCTTCAGTTTCTCCAGTTGCTCAAGGCCCGCGAGGACTTGAAAAGCGCCGAGGAATCCATTACCCGCATTGAAACCCAGCTCAGGGCCGCCGAGGCCTTCGTCAAGGTCGGCATGGCCCCCTACCTCAACGTGCTTCAGAACCAGGTGGAGCTGTCCAAGGCCAAACAGCAGGAGATCCGCGTCCAGAACACCATCCGTAATGCGGAGGTGCAGCTGAACAAGTATCTGAACTATTCGCCGGACGAGCCGGTCCGGTACAAGGGCGATCTGCGCGATTTTTCCGGCGTGGTGAGCTATTCCGAGGAACAGGCCATCAAGACCGCGCTGTTCAGCCGTCCCGATCTGATCATGGCCCAGAAGTCCGTGGCCATCGCCTTCAAGGACGTGGACATCACGCTCGGCGAATACCTTCCCCGCGTCGACGCCACCTATGACAACATGAAGTATCACAAGGACTACAAGGAAGAACGCTACACGGACTATTCGCGCAGCTACTGGGCCGTGGGCCTGAACGTGTCGTGGGACGTGTTCACGGGCGGCAGCACGACCTTTTCCTATCTCGGGGACAAAAAGCGCGTGGAAGCCCTCCAGAAGGACTACGAAGACGCCATGTCCGGAGCCAAGACCGACGTGATCCGCGCGCTGCTGGACATCAAGGCCGCCAAGGACCTGATCACCGTCTCCCGCAAGGGCGTCGATGCCGCCAAGGAAAGCTACGACATGGCGAACAAGCGCTACATGACCCACACCGGCACGATCACCGATCTCCTGGACGCCCAGCTCAAGCTGACCCAAGCCGAAACCGACGCCAGCCAGGCCCTGATGGAATACCACAGCGCCCGTTCCAAGTTCTTCTACTATATCGGACGGGAAAACGTTTCGCTGGAGTAGGCGCCCCCAGGGGAATCCCGCCGTTCCTTCGCCGGAACCCATCTCGGAAAAACGTATTGCCACCCCCTCAACAACTCACGGAGATGTCCGTTTTGCTCAAACTGTTCAACCCGCTTTTGGGCGTTCGTATCCTCATGCAGCATCGCGATCTGCTGATGCAGATCCTCAAGCGCAACATCGCCAGCCGGTATCGGGGATCGGTGCTGGGACTGGTCTGGAGCTTCGCCCATCCGTTGATGATGCTCGCCGTCTATACCTTCGTCTTCGGCATCGTGTTCAAATCCCGTTGGGGTGGGGCCGCGTTCGGCGACAACAGCGCGGCGTTCCCCATGATCATGTTCTGCGGCATGGCGGCGTTCAACGTTTTCTCCGAAAGCGTAAACTCCAGCGCCGGACTGATCGTCGGCAACCCCAGTTACGTCAAAAAGGTCATCTTCCCTCTGGAAGTCCTTCCCATCGCGAATGTGCTCACATCTCTCGTGTTCGGGCTGGCATGGTTTGCCCTTTTGCTGATCGGCACGGTCCTGCTGCTGCATCAGATTTCCTGGACCATGCTGCTGTTTCCGATCACCCTGTTCCCGCTTCTGCTCATCTCGTGCGGCGTGTCGCTGTTCATCGCCTCACTGGGGGTGTATTTGCGGGATATACAGCAGCTTATCGGCATTCTGACGCAAATGCTGTTTTTCATGACCCCGATTTTCTACCCCATTTCCATTGTCCCCGAAAAACTGCGCTGGATACTGGAGTTCAACCCGCTTTCTCCGATCGTGGAGGAAACCCGCAAGGTGCTGCTCTACGGGCAACTGCCCGATCCCGGAGTCTGCCTGACATCGTATATTTTGTCCTTCGTCGTTTTCCAGCTGGGGCTCGTCTGGTTCATGAAAACCAAGAAGGGGTTTGCCGATGTCCTCTAGTCAGGAAGCCGTGATCAGCGTCAAGAACATATCAAAATTTTTTGAGATCTACGAAAAGCCGTCCCACCGGCTTTGGCAGATGCTTTATCATGGGCGCAAACAGTTTTATCGACCGTTCTGGGCGTTGCAGGATATTTCCTTCGAGGTGAAACGGGGCGAGTGCGTCGGGATCATCGGCCGCAATGGCGCGGGAAAAAGTACGCTGCTCCAGATCATCACGGGAACGCTGTCCCCTTCCTCGGGAAGTGTGGAATGCAAAGGACGGGTTGCGGCTCTGTTGGAGCTGGGAAGCGGGTTCAACCCCGAATTCACCGGGCGGGAAAACGTCTATCTCAATGCGTCCATTCTGGGTCTGACCAAGGAAGAAATCGACGCCAAATACGATGACATCGTCGCTTTTGCGGATATCGGCGAATTCATCAACCAGCCCGTCAAGAGTTACTCCAGCGGCATGGCGGTACGCCTCGCCTTCGCCGTAGTTGCCCATGTGGACGCGGATATTCTGATTGTAGACGAGGCCCTGTCCGTCGGAGACGCCTTCTTTACGCAAAAATGCATGCGCTTCCTGCGCCGGTTCATGGAGAAAAATACGGTTCTGTTCGTCAGCCATGATACGGGCGCGGTAAACAGTCTGTGCAACGCCGCCATTATGCTCGAACACGGCAAGATCAAAAAAATCGGTACGCCGAAGGAAATCACGGAGCAATATCTCGAAGATGTCTGCCTTTCCGTGCAGGGGCAGGATTCCCTTGCCGTCGGAAAGACGGAACAGGACGTCCCGGAACCTCCCCAACCGGAAGATTTTCAGGATCTCCGGCAGACGTTCATCAACAACACCTGCCTGCGCAACGATATAGAGGTATTTCGGTTCAATCCCGACGAGTCCTCGTTTGGGAAGCGGGGAGCCACCATCACCAATGTTGCCCTGACGGATATGCAGAACAGACCATTGAGCTGGATCATCGGAGGAGAAATGGTCAAACTGCGTATAGCCTGTCAGGCGCACCAGCCCCTGTTCCGTCCCATCGTCGGTTTCTACATCAAGGATCGTCACGGGCAAAACCTTTTTGGCGACAATACCTATCTGGTTTATATGGATAAACCGCTCTCAATAGACGCCGGAAAAACATTCGTCGGTGAATTCGTTTTTCGGATGCCCGTCCTTTCCAACGGAGACTACAGCATTTGCCCGGCCGTTGCGGAAGGCACCCAGCAGGAACATGTGCAGCATCACTGGATTCACGATGCTCTGATCTTCAAGTCACATTCGACGAGTTGCGCGGCGGGCATCATGGGGATTCCCATGAAAAGCATCACCATCAAGACGGCAGACTGATCAGGAGAAGATATGGAAGTCACGGGAGAACGCTTCATGCCGGACTATCCGGGGGATTGGAGTCCGGAACACTATCACCGCTATTTCCTGGCGCGTGAACTCGTTGAAGGCAAAAGGGTGCTGGATATCGCGAGCGGCGAGGGCTACGGCTCCGCCATTCTGGCGCAGCGGGCCAAGCACGTCATCGGGGTGGACATTTCCCAGGAAGCGGTGGACGCGGCGCGCGACAAATACCGGAAAGCCAACCTCGACTATAGGTGCGGGTCGGTTACGGCCATTCCCTTGCCCGATCATTCGGTGGATATGGTCGTCAGCTTCGAGACCATAGAGCACCTCGCCGAACAAACGGAAATGCTGACCGAAATCCGGCGGGTTCTGATTCCGGAAGGCATTCTCGTCATCTCTTCTCCGGACAAGCTGACCTACAGTGATATCCCGAAATATCATAACGAGTTCCATGTCAAAGAATTGTATGAAGACGAATTTGTCGCTCTGCTGCAGGAGTTCTTCCCGCAGATCCGTCTGTATCGCCAAAATCTGGAATACGGTTCCCTTGTTTCCTCCGAAACGGAAAACCGTTTTGTCTACGTGGAACAGGACGGCGACACGTTTTCTTCACACCAGGGTCTTCCGCAGGGAAAATATATCATTGCGGTCGCCGGAAGCGACAACCTTCCGACTCTTCCCAATTCCCTTCTGAAATACCCCGTCGAAGTCTCCGAGGCCGTCGCCATCCGGCAACAGCACGTCGAACGCCAACAGAAGGAAATCGAGTTTCAGGACGAGAGGAACAAGCAGCTCCGCGCCTATGTGGAAGAGGAAAAAAGCAAGAACGACGAGCTGCTCGCCAAGGTCCGCGAAGCCTATCAGGAAATCGAAAAGGAACAGAAAAACAACAGGGAGCTCATTGCGGGCAACGCCCAGCTCACCGCTTCTCTGGCACAAGTTTCCGCCCAGTTCGATATGATCCTGCAATCGCGCTCATGGAGGCTGACCAAACCGCTTCGAGTTGCCGGCAGCTACCTTTTAGGGAAAAACTGCGGCCTGTTGTCCCGTTTTCTGATCGCCATGCTGCTCATCCCCGCGTCGTTTGCGGTTTCTTCCGGAGCAAGGGGATGGCTTCGCAGCATGGCGGGAGGCAAGGAATTTCTGGGAAGTCTGCTTGACGCTCCCCACCGTGTTTCCGAAGCGGTTGCCCCGTACCCCAGAATCGTGCAGCTGCTGGTCTGTCTGCCTCTGAACGTGGCTCTGAGCCTGCATCGAAAGGGCGGCGTCATTCCGGCGCTGTGCTCTCTCTGCCGCATTGTGCGGAATGAGGGATTTTCCGGCATAGGGCACCGTCTTTTCAAGCGGGTTCCGGCCGTTTCGGCAAATCGAGACGCCGCGGAATCGGCTCGCCCGAAAAAGGAAAACAAGGATAACGTCCTCGTCGTCGATTACCGTATCCCCAAATACGACGTCTCCGCCGGCGAGCGGGCCACATGGGGCATTCTGCTTGATTTGAAGGCCTTGGGCTATGCCGTGTCCTTCATGCCGTCCAATATGTATTATGATGCGGAATACGCCGATCAGCTGAAGGAACAGGGCATCAACGTCGTCACTTCCTGCGACGGATGCTATACGCCCAACGATTTCATCGCACAGCATGGAACCGAATTCGGCCTGTTCTACCTGATCCGCGTGGATGTGGCCGAGGAAATCCTCTACACCATCCGACAGGCGACTCCGGAATCGAAAGTATTCTTCCATGCGCCGGACATCTACTTCCTGCGCGAGTCCAGAGAAGCCGAGCTGCTGGGCGACGAACAGCGTCTCCAACAGGCCATGAAGACCAGAGATCGGGAATTGGAACTCATGAGCCGTGTGGACTTCACCGTCGTCATCAGCGAGAACGAAAGAAAGCTGCTCAAGGAGTATCTCCCGGAGGCTCCCATGGGCGTCTTCCCCGGCCTGTATGCGCCGATTGCGGAAGACGTCGCCCCCTTCGCAGACCGAAAGGACATCTTTTTCCTGGGCGGATTCGCACACCGTCCCAATATGGACGCCGTGCTCTGGTTCTCCAAAGAAATCTGGCCCCTGATCCACGCCAGACTTCCCGAAGCGACGTTCCATATCGTCGGCAGTGAAGCCCCCGACGAAGTCAAGGCCCTTGGCTCCATTCCCGGCATCGTGGTGGACGGGTTCGTCAAGGATCTTGATCCGTTGCTCGGCACCATAAGGCTCGGCGTCGCCCCGTTGCGTTTCGGAGCGGGCATCAAGGGAAAAGTCGCCATGACCTTCGGGGCCGGCGTTCCCTGCATCTGCACCGAAATCGCCGCCGAAGGCATGGGGTTGAAGGACGGCGTTCATACGTTCATCGCCGACGATCCCCAAGCCTTCGCAGACGCGGTGGTACGGGCCTACACCGATGAAACCGTCTGGAAGCGCATGTCCGAAGAAAGCAAGGAGCAGGTGCGCCGCCTTTTCAGCGAGGAGGCCAACCGCCACAGACTGACCACGCTGCTCTGGGAACAGGATGCCCTGCCCGTATCCCTGTGGGCCGCCTATTGTTCCGCGCTGCCTTCGCGGCCTCTTCCCCGCATGCGGGAGGACATCGACGTTTCCATCATCATCCCCGTCTACAACAAATGGCATCTGACCAGCGCGTGCATCAGTTCCATCTTGGAAACGTGCGACGGCGGCATCAGTTACGAAATTATCCTCGCCGATGACGGCTCAAAAGACGAGACGACCAAGGCCGACGCCTTTTTCCCCGGCGTGATCATCGCCAGAACCCCTGAAAACATGGGCTTTTTGCGCAACTGCAACAACGCCGCCAAGCAGGCGCGGGGACGCCATATCCTTTTGCTGAACAACGATACCATCGTGTTCCCCAACTGGCTCTCCGCACTCTACGAACTGATGGAATCCGACGAAAAGGCCGGACTCGTCGGTTCCAAACTCATCTATCCCAGCGGTGAAATCCAGGAGGCGGGCGGCGTTATCTGGAATGATGCTTCCGCGCTCAATTACGGACACGGAGATCCCTACAATCATTGCGGCCATTGCAGCTTTATCCGGGAAGCGGACTATATCAGCGGCGCATCGATCCTCATTCGGGGAAGCCTCTGGAGGGAACTTGGGGGCTTCGATCAACGGTACAAGACCGCCTACTGTGAAGATTGCGATCTCGCCATGGAAGTCCGTGCCCACGGGCTGCGCGTCCTCTATCAGCCGGATTCCACGATCATCCATTTTGAGCACCAAAGCTATGCGGATGCGGATGCGACGACGCAGAACGAACTTCAGAAAATCAACAGTCACATTCTGTATGAGAAATGGAAAGAGGTTCTTGAACGGGATCACATGCCGCCCGAAACGGTTTCGCATATCAACATCTGTCATGCGTGCCGCTCCGTGCTGCCGTACATGTACGAACGTCGCCGCAGTGGATCTATGCGGGTGCTGTTCCTGAGCCCTTACCCTCTGAAGCTGAATGAAGAGCGGCACACCAAACTCCTCGCGGAGCTCAGGGATCGGGGACATCATATCCAGTACGCCCTGCTGGACAGCGGGCTGCATGAAGAAGCGGATCGCGCCGCGCTGCGGGCCACATGGCCTTGTGACATGATTTACCCTTATTACCAGCTCTCGACGGAAAAGGATGTCCGGGACGTCGCGGGCTGGCTCAAGCCAGACACGGGGAAACAGATTCTTTCCATCTGCGGAGAACGCAACGCGGACATCGTGATATGCCCGTATCTGTTCATGGCGGAAATGTTGCGTTATATTCCCAATAACCTGTTGAAAGTCATCGACCTGAGAGGGCATGATGCCGCCGTTCCGGGTCGGGACGCCGAACTCATGCGGCTTGCCGACGTGCTCATCGTCGATAAAGACCAAAAGGCTCCGCTCGACGAGATCTCGGGCGGAGACGTCGCCGCCGTTTCGGACGAAGAGCTGGATACGCTTCTGTCGCACCCGAAACTGCTCGCTCCAGTTCAATAAAACGGGGAGGGTTCCCCCCCCATAAGGCTTACCATGTCGAAAAAACTCTATCCGGTCATTCTCTGCGGTGGAAGCGGAACGCGGCTCTGGCCTCTTTCGCGGGACATGTATCCTAAGCAATTTGTGGATCTTGGGAATGGAAGAAGTCTGTTCAAGGACACCCTCGCCCGTGCGCAGGGCATCTCGCAGGAAGCTCCTCTTATCGTCTGCAATCAGGAGCACCGTTTCTACGTAGGGGCGGCATTGCAGGAAAACGGTATACAAGGGAACATCATCCTTGAGCCCGCACCGCGAAATACGGCTCCGGCCATCGCCCTTGCCGCCTTTGCCGCACGGGAGCGGGACGATGCCCTTCTGCTGGTTCTCCCTTCCGACCACATTGTCAAAGACGGAGAACAATTCGCTGCGGCCGTGCATGAAGCCTGCGCGATCGCGGAGCAGGGCTCCATCATCACGTTCGGCATTACCCCCACCGCTCCCGAAACGGGATTCGGGTATATCCGGCAGGGGACACCTCTCGCTTTCGGAATCGTATCCGTAGAGCGTTTTGTGGAAAAACCGGACCTGTCCGCTGCGGTCGCCATGCTGAAACAAGGCGGCTATTCATGGAACAGCGGCATGTTTTTATTCAAGGCCTCCACGTACCTGGACGAGCTGCGCCGATACGCCCCCGACATCTATGCGGCGTGCGAACAAGCTTGGGAACAACGTACGGTCGATCACGATTTTATCCGTCCGGGGAAAGACGCGTTTTTGTCTTCACCCGCAAACTCCATCGACTACGCGGTGATGGAACATACCGCCAAAGCGGCGGTCATGCCCCTCTCCATACGCTGGAGCGACATGGGTTCGTGGGAAGCCTTTTATGAGGAGGCGATCCCCAACGAGGAAGGAAACGTCTGCACCGGCGACGTCATCGTTCAAGACGCCCGGAACTGCTATCTCCACGGAACCAGTCGTCTGATCGCGGCTCTCGGCATTGAGGACATCGCAGTCGTGGAAACACGGGACGCGGTCCTTGTCGGCAAACGCGCGCAACTTCAGGATGTCAAGAAAATCGTGGCCGAGCTCAAGCGTCAAAACCGCTCGGAGTACCGGCAGCATCCCCGGGTGTTCCGTCCCTGGGGAAGTTATGAAAGCCTCGCCGTCGGCGCGCGTTTTCAGGTCAAGCGCATTACCGTCAATCCGGGAGCGCAGCTTTCCCTGCAAATGCATTATCACCGGGCCGAACATTGGGTCGTCGTCAGCGGAACGGCCGAAGTCACCAACGGAGAGATTTCACGGCTGTATACTGAAAACCAGTCCACATATATTCCGCTCGGTACGGTGCATCGGCTCAAGAATCCCGGCACCATTCCCCTCGAAATCATCGAAATCCAATCCGGTTCCTATCTGGGGGAGGATGACATTGTCCGGCTCGACGATGTGTACGGAAGAAAAGAGTAGCCGCCCATGCCCTATATACGAATTGTCATCAGTTTTTTCTTGTTTCTGTCTTTCGTTTTCCCTTCGACGTTCGCCGAAGGGAAAGAGCTTTTACGGGGAACCGTTTATTTCGGAGAGGCTTGGCCAATCAATTTTTGGAATTCCGATCTCTCTTCCGCCTCGGATGATATGGAGCGGCTCAAAAAAGAAGGTTTTAACACCGTCCTTTTCGTTGTGCCGTGGGGAGAATTCCAGCCGGGGTTAACTCCCGTTCGCTTCAATGAGCAGGCGTATGCCAGACTTTCCCAGCTGTGTGATATTGCAAAGCAAAAAGATTTTAAGGTCTTTTTACGAATTTCATATCGCTGGGACATGTATCCCGACGTGGAGCAACCGAATATCCAAAGGCAGCATGCCCTGTTTTCATCAGATGCCCTGATTCCAGCGTGGTCGGAGTATTTGAAGAGAATAGCAGCGGTGACGGAAAACAAGCTGGATGGCGTCGTTCTTTCATGGGAAGAATTTTGGGGCATCATAGATATGATGGCTACGCCCAGAGAGCCGAAGGAATCCGTTCGGTTAAGCAAGGAAGTCGGTTTTGACGCATGGTTGAAGGCAAGAGACGCGGAATACAAGAAAACTTGCGCCGAGGCGCTGGATCTCTATGGAGGATACCCAATCCCCAAAAGAACCAGTAAGGACTTCAGACTGGTTTTCGAATGGTTCGATGAAAGATTCGCTCAACAGCTGCTTCCCGTCGTGGCGCGCCATTTTCCTCAAAAAGCCACGATTGAAGCTCGGGTCGATCGCGATCCCGTGTATGACGAAGAGAAAGTCATAGAATGGTACTCGCACCATGCCACTTATGATAAGGCGGACTCGCCATACCTTTTTACCTATTGGTCGCCGGCAATGGGTGCGGAAAATAAAGGTGAGCATCGCAAGGCCAAAGAGGTCATCGCCACCTTTGCCTATCTTCAAAAGGCGATCAGTGAGCACACCGATAAAAAAATCTTTATCAACCAGTTCCTTTTTGAGGATAATACCCCTTCCGCAGCACGGAATGCCCAAATCCGGCCGGAAGAAATGGAGTCGTTTTTTTCTGAAATCGGACCAAAACT
>CAUHBW010000048.1 GCA_959604115.1 uncultured Bilophila sp.
GGGAGGACTTTCTCCAGAAAGTCCTCCCCGCCCCCTCAATCTTCATGTCTCTGTCCGACTAGAACTTGTACCCCACGGACATGGCGGCGATGTGGCTGCGCCCGTTGTGGGACTTGCCGTCGAGGACGCCGGCGGCGGTGGACTTGTCGTAGTTGAGCTCCTTGATGATCAGGTAGCCGTAGGCGAGGTCGAGGGTCCACTGGTCCCAGTTGAAGCCCACACCGGCGGTGATGCGGTGACGGCCGTTGCTCGGGGTCATGTAGTCGCAGGTGGAGTCCTGCATCGGGCTGGTTTCATACACATAGCCGCCGCGCAGGGTCAGCCAGTCCAGCGCCTTGTATTCGCCGCTGAAATTGAAGCCCCACGAGTCGCGCCAGTTCTTGGGGCTGTACTGCGTGCCGTACTCGTTGGTGTGGATGTTCAGAGAACGGTAGCTGCTCCATGCCGTGTAGACCGTTCCGGCTTCGAAGCTCAGATCCTCGGAGGGACGCCAGGTCAGGCCGAAGGAAATGGTGTCGGGCAGGTGCAGGTTGCCGTGCAGGCGGGAGTTGGGGAATTCCATGTTCCCGTAGGGCGTGGCCACGGTCTTGCGGTCGAATTCGAGATCGCCGTGCACGCGCTGGGTGACGCGGCTGCGGTAGGTCAGACCGGCGGCCCACTGGTCGTTGAACTTGTAGTGCGCGGCAAGGTTGAAGCCGGGGGCGACGCTGGAGCCGGTGAGCTTCTGCTGGTTGTAGCCCAGCGGGCCCATGCTGGAGTCCTTCTTCATGAGCATGGTGGCGTACATGAATTCCAGACCCACGGCGAGGGAGAGGTTATCATTGACCTTGAAGGCGAGGTTGGGATTCAGTGAAACGGTTTTCAGGCTGACGTACTTGAGGTTTTCGCGTCCCGGCCAGTTGGTCGGGTAGGAGTTCCCGAGGCCGAAGCGCGAGAAGATGCCGACGCCGCCCCAGAGGTTGTCGCTGAACTGGTGGGTCAGATAAGCGTGCGGGTTGGCCCATGTATGCTTGTCCACGTCGGTGGAATGTCCGCCGAAGGCGTCCTCGGTGTCCACGGTCCCGGAGGGCTGGATAATGGTCATGCCGACCATCGTCTGGGTTCCGGGGAGCTGGGTGATCCCGGCGGGGTTCCAGGCCACGGCGGACGGGTCGTCCGCGCGACCGACCATGCCCCCGGCGAGAGAGGTGCCTCGCGCGCCGAAGTCAGACAGAGCAAAACCTTCAGCCTGCGCCTTTCCGGCGAACTGTGGCGCCGTCAGGAGACAGGCTGCGAGCAACAGGGTGCCAAACCGTTTCATGAGTCGTCCTTGCATTGTAAGAGGTTGACGTGTAAAAACTGCCATAGAAAAAAAGCGGAAAAAGCGTCGATGGTTGTCGAGCTTTTTCGCTTTTATGTGCAAAAGGCTTCCATTTTTAGCAGAAAAGCCGCAGAACCGCCAGCCCTTTTACGATTTGTCCGTTTTTTCTATAGATGTTCCGCACTGTTGGAGTAAGCATGACTTCCACCGTCCCGCCGCTTCTTGATTTTCGCCATGTCAGTCGTTTTTTTACGGTGAGGCAGGGCGTGCTCGGCAGAGTACGGGGGGAAGTCCGTGCCGTGGACGACGTTTCGCTTGCCGTGCGGCGCGGCGAGACGCTCGGGCTGGTGGGCGAATCCGGATGCGGCAAGTCGACGCTGGCGCGCATGGCGGTACGGCTTTTGCCTCCGTCGGGCGGCGATATCCTCTTTGACGGCGAGTCCGTGCTGGCAAGCGTGAAGGGCCGCGACGACGCGTGGTATTCCCACAGGCTCCAGATGGTCTTTCAGGATCCGTTTTCCTCGTTGAATCCCCGATTGAAGATCGGCGTGTCCGTGGGCGAACCGCTGGCTGCGGGCGGCATGGGCGCGAAGGAACGCCGGGAGCGCGTGGGGGATATGCTGCGGCGGGTGGGCTTGCAGCCGGAGCACGCGGCGCGGTATCCGCACGAGTTTTCCGGCGGGCAGCGGCAGCGCGTCGCCATCGCGCGGACGTTGGTGACGAGGCCGGAACTGGTGGTGTGCGACGAGGCCGTATCCGCGCTCGACGCCTCGGTTCAGGCGCAGGTGCTGAATCTGCTCAAGGAGGTGCAGGCCGATTTCGGGCTGACCTACCTGTTCATTTCACATGATCTGTCCGTGGTCGGCTACATGAGCGACCGGGTGGCGGTCATGTACCTCGGGCGCATCGTCGAACAGGCGGATCGGGACGCGCTGTTCCGGGAGGCGGCCCATCCGTACACGAAGGCCCTGCTCGCCGCCGCGCCGGTGCACGATCCCGAACGCCGCCGCGCCCGCGCCTTTCTGCCCGGCGAACTGCCGAGCCCGTTTTCGCCTCCTTCCGGATGCGCGTTCCATCCCCGTTGCCCGCAAGCCATGCCCCGCTGCCGCGAAGAAGCCCCGGAACTCCGGGAAATCGCGCCGGGCCATCTGGCGAGTTGCCATCTGTATGGGTGACATGCCGCATGAATGAAAGAAGCCCCCGTTTCCGGCGAAACGGGGGCTTTTGTTTGGGAGGGAGATGTTACTGGACGATGCCGGGGGTGAGGCCGGAGGCGTCGCTGTCGTCAACATTGTTCTCAGCACCTGTGAAGAAGAACGCGCCGATTTGGATATCGGCATGCTCATTGTCCATGTTTTTATATGAATACGCTTCAGAAAATATTCCCGCTCTTCGGTAGCCGTTTCCTGTCGCCAGTGTCGTGATGATTTCATTACCGGAGATGGACACGCCGTCGGAGACATAGACCCAGTCACCGACGGAATTTTGGGTTGGCCACTGGGGGCCTGCCTGTACTTGTTTTTCAGAAACCTCGGAAAGCCATATGGAGATGGCGTTTTGGGAGTCTTTTTCGGTAACTTTGACGGTGAGTTCCAGATAGTCATCAGGGGACAGGTGGGTGGTATTTTTTTTGAGTACGTGAATGGCAAGGGGCCTGAGCGTTTGTAGGGAACCTGTGGCTGTTCCATTCTTGGTATCATCGTATTCCCAAAGAACAAGGAGCGGATAGAGGGCAATAGATGGCTTGTTTTTATTGTCGATGAAGCGGCCCAGTAGACCGTCCGGCATATCGTCCGCACCGTAGTAACGGACCTTGTCCTCATTAGATATCTCAAATTTGCCGTTGTGCGTGTAAGTAAAACCGGGAAGCAGCGCAGGATTGACGGAAGCCGTCTGAACATCATTTTTTTGTAGAATTACACGACCTTGTAGGACGCCGACACCGAGGCCTTTGGCCCCATATCCCTGACGGACCGTTCCTGTGGAGGTGACTATGTCCGAGGTCGATGAAGACAGAAAACCGAGGCGGAAGAGGATTCCCGTGAAATAGCAGTCGTCTTCATCGTCGGGTTCGAAAGCGTATTGGAATATGGCGCTGAGATTTGGTGAATTTTGTTCGTCATATAACAACCACGGTTTTGCGACCGCAACCGACCAATATTCATGGTTTCCACCCTCGTTCCCCAATTTGATGAAATGGTTTATTTCTATTTTATCTCCATTGGATCCGTTAACTTCATTAAACTTCCACTCCAGTTCATCCTCGTCGGCCTCCAGCTTTCCAAGGATATTGTTGCCTGTAACCAATCCTTCGTCATCATCGGGTTTTTTCGGGGTAAACGTCCCGTCAAAAATATCTATCAAATCCTGTGCCGTATTACCGCCTACCACGGATGACTCGTTTCCGGTTCCGTCTTTTGAAGCGTACCTGAGAGAGCTCCTTCCGTTCGTATGCCAGACCTGCGCGGCCCGTGCGCCATTGGCGGTTTGTCCTTCGCTGACGACGCGGAAATATTGGCCGAGGACGATGTCCTTATCCATAAACGTATCTGTGGAGAGAGGGGAGCTGGAGAGCCGGGTCACATTGGTAAATTTGTAGTTTCCTTTTTCCAATTCTTTTTTGTCATAGGTAAAGCGATGCGTGTTGACCTGTACCGTAATGGGAGAGTTCCCCTCTTCGGTTCGTTGGCTGACGAGGCCGATCAGGCCGCCGGAGTCCGGAAAATAGTCCAGATCGTTTTCGGTCGTTTTCACCGTCAGGGTTTTGTTCGCCGCGTCGTAGGTGATGCCCTCCGACACCCTTCCGATCAGGTAGATGTCGGCGGCTTTAGTGCCGAAGGCATCTTTGGGGATGTTGCCAATGTCGTCAATCAGATACCGCATCGCACCATTTTCGCTGATCGCCAGCCATTCGTGAGAGCCTGTGGGGGCTCCTCCGTACCATTTCGAATCGGTGCTTTTCAGCTCCTCTCCGGTCCAGCGGAACCATGATGGAAAGAATTGCAGCTTGACGTCGCCCTTTCCGTCTATGGAGATTGGACCCTTCTTCTCCAGCGCAATGGCTTTGTTCATGATATCTTCGCCGCTGAGTTTTTCCGTCTGCACCCGGACGATTTCCTTGCCGGACTCCGCGAGGTAGGTGGCCTGCACGGCTTCCTTGCCGTCCACGCCGGTCATGACGGAGCCGGTCATCAGCGTAACCATGGCCGAGCCGAGAAGGGCGAGGAGCACGAGCCCGGCGATGACGGTCAGAAGGACGCTGCCGCGTTGGGGTGCTTTCATGACGAGCCTCCGGTCGGCGGCGTGTTGCGGGGACTGACGGAAAGGGTGTAGGTCTGTGCCCCGACGGGTGTTTTCAGGGAAAAGGTCACGGTGATGAGTTCGGGCGCGTCCCCGGACGAACTGGACTGCGTGCTGATGAAGGACGTCATGTTTGGGGGGACGGATACGCCGTCCAGCAGGATGGGGTCGCCTGTCGCGGCACTGTCGGATACGGGGCCCAGCCGGAGCGCGCCGCCGGATAGGGACAGTCTGACGTTCGTCCCGTCGGCCTTCTGGAAAGAAAAGATGTCGCCGGTGCTCTTGATGTCGTAGGTCGCGCCCGCGAGTTCCCGTTGCAGCCGGACGAGGGCCAGCTCGGCCTGCATGTACACGGGACCGGTTTCGCGCATCTGCGTGTAGCCGGTGAGCGCCGAGCCGAACCCGGAAAAGACGAGCGCGCCGAGCACGCCGAGAATGATCAGCGTGCAGACGACCTCAAGCAGGGTAAAGCCGTTGCGGCGGTCAGAACACACGGGACAACTCCACGGAACCGCGTTTGACGGTGATGAGGACGTTGGCGATGGTTCCTTCCGGCGGGGTCCATGCGGAGGCTTCGGCCCCGAGCTTTTCCCGTTCGGTTTGGCTCGCCTCGATGCGCTGGGCGGCGTCCTTTTCCTGCATGGCCTGCGTATTGAAGAAGGCGATGCACTGCTCCATCGCGCTGGTGGCTTCGCTCAGGTCCTTGGCCATCTGCGCGCTTTCCGCCGATCCCCGCAGGGTCGTGGACAGCAGTTGCGCGGCCATGAAGCCCAGAATCGCCATCAGGACGATGGTGATGATGATTTCGATGAGGGTAAAGCCGCGCTGGTTCATTGGACGAATCCCGTTTCGGCGTTGACGGTGATAGCGGCCTTTGTCTTGTCGCTGGTAAACGTGATGGCGTTCGGGGCGTCGTAATCTTTACAGTACAGGATGCCGGTATCATTCTGTTTTATGAGTTCGGCGTGACCGCAGGCCCCGCCCGCCGCGTCGAAACAGAATGAAACGGGGCTTGCGCTGACGCCCGAAGCGAAATCGTAGTTTTCCAGCAGGCTCGGGAGGTTTGAAGAGGTGCCGCCGGCGAGGGAAAAACGGACGCCGTCCTTCCCGACCTCGACGCATTGTCCGCCGCCCATCGCCATGCCCTGAGCGCGGGCGTAGATGAGCTGGGAGAGGAGCTTGTCGCGTTCGACGTACGCCTCCATGCCGTCGTTGCCGAGGAAGGCGGAGGCGGAGGCGAAGGCCAGAATGCCCAGCACCACCAGCACGGAGACGATTTCGATGAGAGTAAAGCCGTTGCGTAAGGATGGCTGCATGGCGTATGTCATTGTTGGGGCGTGAGCTTTTCCAGCGCCTGCCGGTTGCTTTCCAGAAGGTTTCTGATGCGGATTTGGGCGTATCCGTCGCCTTTGGCCCGCGCGCGGTAGAGCTGCTTTTCGAGTTGCGCGCGTTCCTTGCGCAGACGTTCGGCGGCCTGCCTGTCTTCCGCAGCCGCTGCGGGAGGCGCGGCGGGCGGTTGTTGGACGACGGGCGGCGCGACGGTTTCGGGCCGCACCGGAGCGGGCTGGGGCACGGCGGGATCGGGCGTGATTTGAAGTTCCCGCACCGCGCCCGAAGGCGGCCCGGACGGCGGCTTTTCCCCGATGTGCGTCACCCCGGAGGCGTCCTTCCAGATGTACATCTGCTGCGCCGAGGCGGTGGAGGTCCCCGTGCTGTCCAGCGTTTCCCGGACGCCGGACGCCAGCTTGAGCAACGGGGCGCCGCCGGAGAGCGTGCCGTCCACGAGAAGCAGCTCCAGCCCTCCCGCCAGCGCGAGCAGGGCGAGCCAGGTCAGGGAAAAACGCTTGCGTTTTTTCATGGGCACCTCCGCGCGGGGCGGACGGCTTGTGTTTTGGAAAGAGGACCGTTACGGTTGAAAAATGATGCTAGCACAGGCGGTTTGGAAAGACGAGAGGGTATTCCGTGCGGGATGGGTCCGGGCGGGCGTTTTGAGCCTTGCGCTGGCGTTTTCCGTCTTTGTTGTTCCGGGCGACGTCCGGGCCGAAGAGACGCCCAAGCTCCGGGTGGTGGTTCGGCCTCCGATCCGGAAGAGCCGTCCGAAGCCCGCGCCGCACGCGGTCGCGACGCCCCAAACAGGTCGGCTCGCGCCGGTTCCCGAAGGGGATGTAGCCATTTACCGGCGCGTGGGCGAAGACGGGACGGTCTTTTTGACGAACAGGCCGGACGGCGACGCGCGGTACCGTTTTTTCGGACGGTTCAGCGCGGGGCGGCTGATGCGTCTCGTGGGGCCGGACGGCGTCGCCCGGCTCGCGGAGCGGTACGCCGGACGGCACGGCGTCGATCCGCGTCTGGTCATGGCGATCATCAAGGTGGAATCGGGCTTCGACGCCAGAGCCGTGTCCCCCGCCGGAGCCAGCGGGCTCATGCAGCTCATGCCCGGCACGCAGCGGCATCTGGGGGTACGCGACGCCTTCGATCCCGACGAGAACGTCGAGGGCGGGGTGCGTTATTTTCGGTCCATGCTGGATCGGTACGGCGGGGACGTGCGGCTGGCGCTGGCGGCCTACAACGCCGGTCCGGCCAACGTGGACAAATACGGCGGCATCCCGCCGTTCGAGGAGACGCGGAACTACGTGCGCAAGGTGCTGGCCCTGTACGCTACCCCGCAATGAACTGAATCCACCAGTCGAGGATTTCCGAACCGGCGAGGATGTGCACGAACGCGCCGAGGCTCAGGAACGGGCCGAAAGGAATGGGCATTTCCCGCAGCGGAGCTTCGCGCGGGGCGATGCAGGCGATGATCGTGAAGGCGACGAGCGCCGCGACGCCCGCGACCAGCGTGACCAGCGGCAGGGCCATCGGTCCGCACAGCGCGCCGAGCATGAGCATGAGCTTGACGTCTCCGAGTCCCATGCCGTCCACGCCGCGCAGGTGCCGGAACGCGAGGAGCACCGCCAGAAACGTGCCTCCGCCGAGCGCCGCGCCGAGGAGCACGTCCATCCAGTGCATGTCGAGCGCGAACACGGCGGCGGGAACGGCGAGCAGCGCGCCGCCCAGCGTGATGACGTCAGGCAGGATGAAGCATTCCAGATCGATGCCCGAAGCCACGATGAGCATGCCCGTGAACACGAGGTAGACGAGGAATTCGATGCCGGGGCCGTAGCGCCACGCCAGCAGCCCGGCGGTCAGGCCGGACAGCAGTTCCACAAGCGGATAGCGGATATGGATGGGGTTGCGGCAGCGGGCGCATTTGCCGCCCAGCAACAGATAGCTGAGGACCGGGATCAGCTCCCAGAAGCGCAGGCGTCCCTTGCAGTGGGGACAGTGGGAAGGCGGGAACAGGATGGACTCGCCGGTGAGGTAGCGGTGGATGCAAACGTTGTAGAAGCTGCCGAGCAGCAGTCCGAGCACCGTGGCGGCGGGAATGAAGAGTTCGGGATGCAGCAGTTCCGGGGGAATGATCGGGTGCACGCGGGGCCTTCCTTTGGCATGTCCAGAATCGTCGTCGGAGCGCGGAAACGCCGGGGAGAATGGGATCGCCGGATACCGGGCGTCCGTTACCTTGCGGTATCGTTCACAAGTGCGTTCCGCATCTCCAACGGTGGTGACAGAAGTTCCTGTCTCGCGTATTTCAGACGTACCTTGTTCCTGCCAAGATGTACCAAGAACCGGACGCTCCGGCAACCAAAACCGTGCAGGAAGGTCGTGCATGGCTAAAATAGACAATCTTTTTCATTTGTTGCATGCCAATCACGGATCCGACCTGCACCTGTCCGCGGGCAATGTCCCGTTGCTGCGCATTTTCGGCGATCTCGTGCGGGTGGACGCCCCCACGGTGTCCTCCGAAGAGCTGATGGCGGTACTGCGTGAAATGGTTCCCATGGAGCGGGTGCAGGCGTTCGAGCAGACCGGCGATCTGGATTTCGCATATGAAATTCCGGGGCTGGCCCGGTACCGCGCCAACTTTTTCCGGCAGAACCGGGGCGTTTCGGCGGTGTTCCGCGAAATCCCGCAGCGGATCAACACGGTGGAGGAACTCGGGCTTCCGCCCATGCTGCGCGAGCTGGCGCTGCTGCCCAAGGGGCTCGTGCTCGTGACCGGCCCCACCGGGAGCGGCAAATCCACGACGCTCGCCGCGCTGGTGGACTACGCCAACGCCAACCGGCACGACCATATCATTACGATTGAAGATCCCATCGAATTCGTGCACCAGTCCAAAAACTGCCTCGTGAACCAGCGCGAGATCGGGCGCGATTCCCGCACGTTCGGAACGGCGCTCCGCGCGGCCCTGCGCGAAGACCCCGACATCATCCTCGTGGGCGAAATGCGCGATCTCGAAACCATTTCTCTGGCCTTGGAAGCGGCGGAGACGGGCCATCTGGTTTTCGCGACCCTGCACACCATTTCGGCGTCCAAGACCGTAGACCGCATCATCGAAGTGTTCCCCGCCGAGGAGCAGGGGCAGGTGCGGACCAGCCTGTCGGAGTCCGTGCAGGCGATCATCGCCCAGACGCTGTTCAAGCGGGCGGACAGGAAGGGGCGGGTGCCCGCGCTGGAAATTTTGTTCGGCATTCCCTCCGTCCGCAACATGATCCGCGAGAACAAGACGTTCCAGCTTCCGAGCGTGCTCCAGACCAACCGCAACATGGGCATGCAGACGATGGACGACGACATCGAGCGTCTGCTCCTCCAGCGCGTCATCACGCCCGAAGCCGCGTTGATCCACGCGCAGGACAAGGCCCGCATCCGCGAGGCCGCGCGGCGGTTGAAGTAGACGTGTTGGGGGAGAGGGGACCCTTCGAAAAGGTTCCCTTCTCCCTCCTCAAGCTCCTCCTCTCATCCTTGAAAAATTTTGACCTTATCGAATCCTTGTTCGTGGCGGGGAAATGGATTTCGTGCGGGGCTTTGCGGCGGGGCTGTCGGGGGAGAAGGGGAGCGGGCGCGAAGGGGAGAAACGCCCGAGGTCTTGCGGCAGGTTGAAAGAATGGGGAAAAGGGGTTTATGGGAAGAGCCGCCGGGCCGTTTGGTGCGGGTTGAGGTCGGACGCCGCGCGGCAGTTCCGGCGGGTGAAGGCGGTTTCCGCATGCGCAAGCCTTGGGAGGGGAGAGGGAAGGCCGTGGAGATTTTTTTGCTTTTCGGAACGGCTCCCTGTCCTTCTTCTCTTTTTGTAGGATAAACATGAGCAGTTATCTGGAATTATTGAATCTGACGCGGGAACCGTTCTCGAATTCGCCGGACCCCGACGCCTACTGCCGGACCCCGACGCACGAGGACTGCCTGAACCGTCTGGAGATTGCCATCCGGTTGCGGCGCGGCCTCAATGTGGTGCTCGGCGAGGTGGGGACGGGCAAGAGCACGCTGTGCCGCTGCCTGTTGCGGACGCTGAACGAGCGGGAAGGCATCGACGTGTTCCTGTTGCTGGACGCGGGATTCGACGACGCCGACGAGTTCGTGCGTCACCTGTGCGAGCTGTTTACCGGAGAACGCCCCCCGGAAGGCGCGACGCGCCGGGAATGCGTCGGCATCATCCAGAGCCGGGTGTTCGACAGGGCGCTGGAGCGGAAGCGCAATCTCGTCCTGTTTGTGGACGAGGGGCAGAAGCTCGGCCCCGCCGCGCTGGAAGTCCTGCGCGAACTGCTGAATTTCGAGACGAACACCGAAAAGCTCCTGCAAATCGTTATTTTCGGACAGCCCGAGCTGGAACAGACCATCGACGGCATGCCCAACTTCAAGGACCGGATCAACGAGTGTCTGTATCTGCGCCCGCTGTCCCAAAGCGAAAGCATCCGTCTCGTACGGCACCGCCTGCGTCTTGCGGGCGGGCAGGCCGCCGAGCGGCTGTTTTCTCGGGGGAGCCTCGTGGCTCTGCACAAGGCCAGCCGGGGCAAGCCGCGCCAGCTCATGCGCCTCGGGCATCAGATGCTGCTTTCCCTGCTCGTGGGCGGCAAACGGACCGTCACAGCGCGCATGGTCCGGGCGCAGGCGGTCCGCAACGGCGACGGAGGGGAGGGCCGTTGGGGACGACGGATCGCCGCCGTGCTGGCGGTCGGCTGTCTTGTCGGAGCCGTATACTGGATGCCCGACGCCGTGAAGCGCGAAGGGGTGTCCCGTGCTGCGTCGGCGGTCGCCGCGGTATCCGGCTGGTTCGCCGGAAAGGAGGACGCGCCCGCTTCATCCGACGGCCCGGAACGGATGGAAAAACCGATGGAGAACCCGGCGGAAACGCTGGGAGAAAAAACGGCGGAAACGGTCCCGCCCCAGATGCCCGCTCCGGTCGAAGCCGTGAACGGGACCGTTCCGGCGGAATCCGTGGTTCCCGAAACGCTGGGGACGTTCCGGCTGGCTCCGGGAACGTCGCTTGCCGATATCGTGCGGGCGTTGTACGGTTCCGGTTCCGCGCTGGAACTGGTGACGGCGAAAAACCCCGCGTACCGGACCGACGCCGGGGCCGGGCCGCAGGAGGTGGCCCTGCCCGCCGTGCTGTTCACGCCGCCCGCGTCCATGACCAAGGGCGTGCTGCTGAGTCTCGGCGCGTTCGCCACCCCCGAGGAGGCGTATGCGGCGTGGCGCGGTTACGGGAGGCGCGCCTCCTCGCTGGAGCTGGCGCCGATCTGGCGTCCGGGCGAGGGGTTGGTCTTTCATCTTTTGGCGCCCCGGTCCTTTGCGTCGGAACGGAGCGCGTGGAGCTGGCTTTCCCGGTTCTCGCCGCCTTCCGGCGCGGCGGTGCGGCTGTTGCCGCCCTTTGACGATTCGTGTCTCGTTTTCCACCATCTTACCGTGAAATAGGCAGGCTTGTTCATGTCCACGTTGCGTTCTGTTGTGTTGTGCGGCGGCAGCGGCACCCGTCTCTGGCCCCTTTCCCGTTCGTTGTATCCCAAGCAGTTCATGGAACTGGGCGGGCATACGCTGTTCGGGGATACGGTGGACCGCGCGGCGGCCCTGCCGGACAGCGGGGAACCGCTGGTCGTATGCAACGAGGAGCACCGTTTCTACGTGGCGGCGGCGTTGCAGCGGAAGGGGCTGGAAGGGACCATCCTGCTGGAGCCCAAGGGACGCAATACCGCGCCCGCCATCGCGCTGGCGGCGTTCGCCGCCCTGTCCGGCGGGGACGATCCGCTTTTGCTGGCGCTGCCTTCCGATCATGTCCTCAAGCCGCAGGCCGCGTTCGCCGAGGCCGTGGCCCGTGCCCGCGCCTGCGCCGAAACTGGGCGCATCGTGACCTTCGGCATCACCCCGACCGCGCCGGAGACGGGCTTCGGGTACATCCGCCGGGGCGAGGAGCTGCTTTCGGGCGGGTACGCCGTGGCGCGCTTCGTGGAAAAGCCGGACCTCGCCGGGGCCGAAGCCATGCTCGCGGACGGTGGCTATCTCTGGAACAGCGGCATGTTCCTGTTCCGTGCCTCCGTGTACCTTGAAGAGCTGGCGCTCTGCGCGCCGGACATCCATGCGGCGTGCCGGGCGGCGTGGGACGGGCGTCATGCCGATCACGACTTCATCCGTCCCGATGCGGACGCCTTTCTGGGGTCGCCCGCCGATTCCATCGACTACGCGATCATGGAGAAGACGGACCGGGCCGCCGTGGTGCCGCTGACCGCCGACTGGAGCGATCTGGGCTCGTGGGAGGCTTTCTACGAAGCCGCGCCCCACGACGGGGAGGGCAACGTCCGGGTGGGCGACGTCTTCGCGGAAGCCACGGAAAACTGCTACCTGCACGCCTCCAACCGGCTGGTGGCCACGCTCGGCGTGTCCGATCTGGTCGTGGTGGAGACGGCGGACAGCGTGCTGGTGGCGGACCGCAGCCGCACGCAGGACGTGAAGAAGGTGGTGGAGTCCCTCAAGAAGCAGGGGCGCGGCGAGGCGGAGAACCATCCGTTGGTTTTCCGTCCGTGGGGCAGCTACGAAACGCTGGCGAGGGGCGAGCGGTTTCAGGTGAAGCGCATCGTGGTCAAGCCCGGCGGACAGCTCTCGCTCCAGAAGCACCACCACCGGGCCGAGCACTGGGTCGTGGTCGCCGGGACCGCCGAAATCACCGTGGGCGACGAGGTGCGCCTCTACCATGAGGACCAGTCCTCCTACATTCCGCTGGGAACGGTCCATCGCCTCAAGAATCCGGGCATCATCCCGTTGGTCATCATTGAAATCCAGTCGGGGTCGTATCTGGGGGAAGACGATATCGTGCGCCTTGAAGACACTTACGGTCGTTAGCCATGAAGCTCCTTCTGACGCTTCTTCCGGCGCTGCTGACCCAGACGACCGGACGCCGCAACCGGCGCATCGTGCTGGGCTTCCTGCTCTTTACGACCTTTCTGGTGGCGGTGTTCAGCATCCTTTTCCACCAGATCATGGCCTATGAGGGCCGGGACTACTCCTACATCACCGGCGTCTACTGGACGCTGACGGTCATGTCCACGCTCGGTTTCGGGGACATCACCTTCACGAGCGACGTGGGGAAGCTGTTTTCCATCATCGTGCTGGTGTCGGGGATCATCCTCATCATGATTCTGATGCCGTTCACCTTTATCCGGTTCGTGTACCAGCCGTGGATCGAGGAGTACAACAACCGCCGCAAGCCCCGGATTCTGCCGCCGGACACCCACGGGCACACCGTGCTCGTGGGCGACAACGACATCTCCCTGAGTGTGGCCCGCAAGCTGAAGCAGCACAATTACCCTTACGTCATTCTGGTCCCGGACGGGCAGCACGCGCTGGAACTCTACGACAACCGCTACTCGGTCGTGACCGGCGAATTCGACGACGCCAACACCTACCGCAACCTGCGGGCGGACAGGGCGGCGTTGGTCGCGGCGCTTGAGGACGACCTGAGGAACACCAACATCGCCTCCACGGTGCGCGAAGTCGCGCCGTCCACGCTGCTCGCCGCCAGTGCGGAAAATCAGGAGGCCATGAACATCCTCATGCTGGCGGGGTGCGATCACGTCTACTCGTTTCCGCAGATGCTGGGCCGGAGCCTTGCCCGCCGGGTATACGGAACCCGCGCCCAGTCGAACATCATTGCACGCTTCGGTTCGCTGTGCCTTGCCGAGGCCCCGGTGATCCACACGGAGTTCATGGGGCAGACACTGAGGGAATGCAATTTCCGCGCGCGGTTCGGGCTCAACGTGGCGGGGCTGTGGGAAGGCAACACCTACCTGCCCGCGCGTCCCGACAGCCGCATCGACGATTCCTCAATCCTCCTGCTCGCGGGGACGGCGGATCAGCTTGAAGCCTACGACCGCAAGGCCGAGCGGCATACCGAGGCGAACATGACGCCGGTGCTCATCCTCGGGGCGGGCAAGGTGGGCGAGGCTGCGGCGGAGGCGTTGGAGCGGCGCGGCCTGCCCTATTGTCTGGTGGAGCGGAATCCCGAGCTCGTGCCGAAAGACGATCCCCGCTACATTCTGGGGAACGCCGGGGATATCGCGATCCTCAAGCGGGCGCACATCATGGAGACGCCTTCGGTCATCGTCACCACGCACGATGACGACCTGAACATCTATCTGACCATCTACTGCCGCAAGCTGCGTCCCGACGTGCAGATTCTCAGCCGGTCCACGCTCGACCGCAACGTGGCCTCGCTGTACAACGCCGGGGCGAATCTGGTGATGTCGCACGCCTCGATGGCGGCGAGCACGATCATCAATCTGCTCAGTCCGGGCCGCGTGACCATCGTGACCGAGGGGCTGAACATTTTCCGGGTGACGGCTCCGCCCGCCCTCGTCGGCCTCTCTCTGCGGGAGAGCCGCATCCGTGAGAAGACCGACTGCAACGTCGTCGCGCTCAAGAGCGAAGGCGTGCTTCGCGTGCCCCCGGACCCCAACTTCCCCATGCGTCCCGAAACCGTCCTCGTCCTCATCGGCTCAGCCGACGCCGAGCGCCGGTTTATGGAACATTTTCCGAGCTAGGCGGGAAATGAGGTTTGGAGGGGGCGGGGAAACTTTCTGAAGAAAG
>CAUHBW010000049.1 GCA_959604115.1 uncultured Bilophila sp.
CGGGCGCCTCCCCACCCCCGTCGTGCTGATGGTTTTTTTTTTATTTTTGCCAAATTAAAATTTTTGGTGGGGGGGGGTTAAATTTTATTAATATCGTTACCCCCGCCCCCTCCAAACCTCCCCCACCCCTTTCAAAGACTTTCATAAACGGGACGGATGGCGGCTGCGGGATTCCTGCGGTTCATTCCGTGGCGGAAGTTTCCCGGCAGTACTTTTTAGGGGAGTCGCTCTTCTTTTCTGAGAAAGACAAGACGGCCCGGAATTGATATTCCGGGCCGTCTTTTTTTACATAACCGGCAGATGAAAATGAAGAAAAAACCTCCAAGCCGCCCCGCCCCTCGTTTCCCCTTACGAAAGTCTTGGGAGGGAGAAGGGAGGGGGTTCGGGGGAGGGGAGCCCTTCTTCAGAAGGGTTCCCTCTCCCCTCCCCCGATTCGCTTTTACAATATGGCCCTGACGGCCTCGTCAAAGACGCGGCGGGCCTCCTTGAACTGGAGGGCGATGGCCCCGAGAGCGACGAAGAGGAACACGGTTTCGCGCCACGTGCCGGTGCTGACGAGATTGATGCCGAAACGCTTCTTGCCGCCGAAGGGATACAGGGGCACGCGCATGGGCGTGAGCGCGTCCAGCAGGATGTGGATCAGCCCGCCGATGCCGACCCAGACGATCAGATCGTTGCCGATCCCGCTGACCTGCGCCAGAGCGGAGGGCGATACGCCGGGAAAGGAAATATGCGTCTCGCGGAGCAGATCAAGCACGATGCGCTGCGTCGGGAACGTAAATCCCAAGATGATGATAATGAGATACCAGCCGAACCAATGCGACGTCTGGCGATGGATGCGCCGCCAGACCTTCTGATCGCCCCGCGCCATCGCCGTGTCCACCATGTCGGGAAGCACGCTCCCCACCATAACGGCCATCAGCGCGCCCGGATGCGCTCCCGCCGCAAGAGCTCCGGCTACAGCCACTGCCTTGTGCGTAAACCACTTCATGCTTCTTCCGTGAGATAAATGGGAAAAACGGCACAGTACGTTCTCTTCCCCGCAAAGGTCAAGCACCGCCCTCTTCCGCCTCTTCCCACTCCCCCCGCTGCACGCCTCCGCCTTCCGTTCCGCGCCTTTCCCACGCCTCCCGCCTCACAAAGCGAACCCGTTCGCCCACGCGAACGGCTCACGAACAGGGATTCGATAAAGTCGAAAGTCTTGGGATGGGGAGGGATGGGGGTACGGGGGAAGGGAGGGGAAACCTTTCTGGAGAAAGGTTTCCCCTCCCTTCCCCCGATTCGTTCGCCCGTTCGCCTACGCCTTCCACGTCTCCCGGGTTTCGAGCCAGCGGCCGTAGCGGGCGCAGAGAACGCCGAGCAGGAGATAGATGGCCCCTGCGCTGATCCAGACCTCGAAGGTCATGCGGCTGATCGCCATGACTTCCTGCGCCTGAAAGGTCAGATCGGGCAGAGAGATGAGCGAGGCCAGCGCGGAATCCTTAAAGGTCGTGATCACCTGCCCCACCAGAGGCGGCAGAATGGCCCGCGCGGCCTGCGGAAAAATGACCAGCCGCAGCCGTTGGAAACGGGAAAAACCGAGCGCAGCCGAGGCTTCCCACTGACTGCGCGGAACCCCTTCGATGCCGCCGCGCACGATTTCCGTGACGTAGGCTCCCTCGTAGACTCCGAGCGTCAACACAGCCGCAACCATGCGGTCAAGCTGCCCTTGCGGCGCGAAACCCCAGGCCACGGCGTCGCGGACGGGCTCCGGCATGGAGCGCAGAGCCTGCTCGATGTCGGAGACGGGCAACAGATTGCCCGCAAAAAAATAGAGCAGAAACAAAAGGACGAGGGGCGGAATATTACGGATACAATTGACGAAAACCTGAATGGGCAAGGCCGCGAAACCGCGCTTCCCGGCGGAAAGGGCCCCGAGCGTTCCGCCGATGAGCAGGGCCAGCAGCATGGACCAGACCCCGAGCCGCAGGGTCACGATGAGCCCGCGCGCCAGCAGGCCGGGCTCGTACCCCGAATCCGTGCGCCGGACAAGGAAATCGGCCATCTCGGGCCAGTTCCATGAATAGCCCGCCACGGCCCGCGAACGCCACAGAAAGACGGCTCCCAGAAACAACGCCACAGCCAGAGCGGCGTCCACCCAGCCGAACGCGGGCAAAAGCCGCCCACGCCGGGAATACTCGACATAGGGCGACCATTCGGGGCGGGGTTTCCGGGAGCCGCGAGAACTCATCGAACCTGCGCTTCCCAGTCCGTGGTCTTGAACCAGTAGTGGCGGCGATCGGCGAGCCAGCCTTCCTCCTCAACCATACGAATCCAGTTGTCCAGCACGTTGAGGCTGTCGGGATCGCCCTTGCGGATCGCCATGCCCACGGGCTGGCGATAGAACGCCTCGGTGGAGGGCTGGTACAGCTTGTCCGGGTTGCGGAGCACCTCGAAGGCCGGAAGCGGCGCGGACGAGAACATCACGTCGGCGCGCCCGGAAAGCACGTCCTGCACGGCGGGCGCTTCGTCGTCAAACAGACGGAAGGTCGCCTTGGGGAGCACCTTCTTCGCCACCGGAACGGGCGTGCTGCCCGTGCGCAGGGCTACGATCACCTCGGGCTTGTTGAAGTCCTCGGGGAACTTCATGCCCTTGGTCTTTTCCTTGTTCGCCATGACCTCGATGGTGGCGTAGTCGTAGGGAACCGTGAAGTTCGCCTTGAGATTGCGCTCGGTGGTGACGCTCATGCTGCCGATGATGACGTCGAATTTCCCGGCGAGCAGAGCCGGAATGATGCCCGCCCACTTGGTGGGGACGAGCTGGATGTCCACGCCCAGATCCTTGGCGAGACGCTTGGCCACGTCGATTTCAAAGCCCACGAACTCGCCGTTCTTGTCCTGCATGGCCCACGGCACGAACGACGAGAACCCGACGCGCAGCACGCCGCGCCTGACCACCTCGTCGATCATGGACGTCTGCGCGTCCTTCGCCTGCGCCACCTGAGGCAACAGCAGGGCCGCCGCCAGCATCAACACCGCAAAAAATCTTTTCATAACGCCTCCTAAAAAAGAACAGGCCCTTCCGCAGCGGGATCGCCCGCCGCATGCCCTCTCCTCCGGTCAAAAGCCCGGGAAGGAGAGAGGAGGGGGTCGGGAGAGGGGAAGCCTTTCTCCAGAAAGGTTTTCCCTCCTCCGAGAAAGCTATCGTCACCCGTACCGGCGCTCCAGCCAGCGGGCGGGCAGGGCCACGCACAGGGTGAGCAGCAGATACAGCGCCGCGACGATCAGCCAGATCTCAAAGGCGAGGAAGGTGTCCGCAATGAGCACCTGCGCCCGCATGGTGAGGTCCGCCACGGCAATGGCGCTGACGAGCGACGTGTCCTTGATGAGCGACACGAGCTGGCTGGTCAGCGGCGGAAGCATCCGGCGCACGGCCTGCGGCAGAACGACGAGCCGGAGCGTGCCCCAGACGCCGAGGCCGAGACTGATGCCCGCCTCCCACTGGGAACGGGGCACGGACTGCAACCCCGCGCGGAACAGCTCGGCCATATACGCGCCTTCAAAAAGCCCGAGCGCCAGCACCGCCGCGCCGAACGGCCCCACGCCGATGACGGGAGCGAACAGAAAGTACACAAAAAACAGCTGAAGAAGCAACGGGGTATTGCGCAGGCACCCCACATAGGCGTGGGCCATGCCCCGCGCCACGGGCCACGGCGAAAGCCGCAGCAAGGCCGCGCCGAGTCCGGCGGCCACGGAGAGAGCCAGCCCGGACAGGGCGATGCGAACCGTCATGCCGAGGCCGTCCAGCAGGGGGCCGGGAACGAAACTCCCGTCCGTCCAACGTCCCAGATACCGCCAGACGCGATACCATTGCCAGTCGTAGGAAACGCCGTCCGCGCCCGCGAGCACGGACAGGAGAAGCCAGACGCCGAGCAGCAGAAAACCCGCTCCCACGGCATGGGAACCGATCCGCCGCCCCACCCGGGACGGCAGCGACAGGCGCACGTCCGGCCCCGTCGAGGACGCCCTCTGCGTCATCGAACCTGCCCGGCGACGGCGTCCAGAACGGCCTGCGCGGTTTCGGCGACGTCGCCGTCTCCGGCGACGACCCGGCAGGTCGCCCACCGGCGATACAGCGCCTCGCGCTCGCGGAACAGGTCTTCGACGGTCTGCCCCGGCGCGATGGCGAGCCCGCGATCCGGCTTGCGGGCAAGGCGTTCGAGAATGGTCGGCAACGGCACGTCGAGGAACACCACCGGGCCGAGCGAGGTCAGGTAACGCATGGCCTCGGGCCGGTAGACCACGCTGCCGCCCGTGGCGAGCACGGCGCGCTGCATCCGCAGAGACAGGATGACCCGGCACTCCACGTCGAGAAAGGTTTCCTTGTCCAGCCTGTCGGTCACGTCCTGCAACCGCGCGCCGTAGGTGGATTCGATCAGATAATCGGTGTCCACGGACGCCCAGCCGAGCCGTTCGGCCACGGCCCGCCCCACGGTGCTCTTGCCCGCTCCGGCCATGCCGATCAAGGTCACGCACCGGCCCTCGTCCAGACCGGGGACCGTCACAGAAGCTATCGTACTCATCGCTCTCCCTTGTCCTGCGGGGCATCCCCCAAGGCGTACAGCGCCGCGCGCCGCGCATGGATTTCCGTGGTGTCGAACAACCGGACGGGCGTGTCCTGCGGGCGCACCAGCAACCCGATTTCCGTGCAGCCGAGGATGACGCCCTGCGCGCCCCGCTCCGCCAGACCGGCGATGATCGCGGCGAAGGCCCGGCGGGAGGCTTCGGAAACCGTGCCGAGGCACAGCTCGTTGAAGATCACGTCGTTGACGAAGGCGCGATCCGCCTCGCCGGGCACCAGCACCGTGATGCCCCTGTCCTCCAGTTTCCGTTTGTAGAAAGCCTGCTCCATCGTGTACCGGGTGCCGAGCAGCCCGACCGTGGACACCCCGGCGGCGTCCAGCTCGTCGGCGGTCAGTTCCGCGATGTGCAGCAAAGGCAGGCGCGTCGCCGCGCTCACGGCGTCCGCCACCTTGTGCATGGTGTTGGTGCAGATGAGCACGCAGTCGGCCCCGGCCCGCTCCAGACCGCGCGCGGCCTCGGCCAGCAGCTCGCCGCTACGGTCCCAGTCCCCCGCGCTCTGGCAGGCTTCGATGTCGTGGAAGTCAACGCTGTACAGAAGGCATCTGGCGGAATGGAATCCGCCGAGCCGTTCCTGCACCAGCCTGTTGATCAGCTGGTAATAGGTAACCGTACTTTCCCAGCTCATGCCCCCGATGAGGCCGATGGTCCGCATGGACAGACTCCTTGTGCCGCACCGGCGACGATGCGGGTCGAAAACATCACGGACGGAACGTGCGCTCGTGGCGCTCGCGCATGGCCTCGGGGAAATACTTGGCCGCCATCTCGCGGAGCTTGTACTTCTGGATTTTGCCGCTGGCGGTCAGGGGGAAGCCTTCCACCACCGCCACGTAGCGGGGAATCTTGTACCACGCGATCTTGCCCCGGCAGTAGTCGCGCACGTCCTCGGGAGCGATGTCCGCGCCCTCCTTGGGGATGAGGAACGCGCCCACCTCCTCGCCGTAGCGGCGGCTCGGCACGGCCACGACCTGCACGTCGGCCACGCCCTCCATCTTGAGAAGGTATTCCTCGACCTCGCGGGGATACACGTTTTCCCCGCCCCGGATGATCATGTCCTTGATGCGCCCGCTGATGCTGACGTAGCCCTCCTCGTCCATCATGCCGAGGTCGCCGGAGTGCAGCCAGCCCTCGGCGTCGACGGCCGCCGCCGTTTCCTCGGGCATGTTGTAGTAGCCCTGCATGACGTTGTAGCCGCGGCAGCACACCTCGCCCACGGCGTTGCGGGGAACTTCCTCGTTGGTGTCGGGATCGCGGATGGTCACCTCAATGCCGGGCATGTGGCGGCCCACGGTCTTGACCCGGCGTTCCACTGAGTCGTCGGTGCGGGTTTGCGTCATCACGGGCGAACCTTCGGTCAGGCCGTAGCAGATGGTGATCTCGTGCATGCCCATCTGTTCCATGACCCGGCGCATGAGCGGCTCGGGGCAGACGGAGCCCGCCATGATCCCGGTGCGCAGCGAGGAGAAGTCGAAGCGCGAAAAGACCCGGTGGTCCAGAATGGCCTGAAACATGGTCGGCACGCCGTAGAGGGCGGTGCACCGCTCCTGATCCACCGCGCTCATCACCTGCACGGGCGAGAAGGCGTCGAGCATAATCATCGCGGCTCCGTGGTTCACGCAGGCCATGACACCGAGCACGCACCCGAAGCAGTGGAACAGCGGCACGGGCAGGCACACCCGGTCGCGGGAGGAAAATTTCTGGTGGTAGCCGATCCAGTAGCCGTTGTTGACGATGTTGACGTGGGTGAGCATCACGCCCTTGGGGAAGCCGGTGGTCCCCGAGGTGTACTGCATGTTCACCACGTCGTAGGGCGAAACGGATTCCTTGCGGAGCTGGTAGGCGTCCTCGGGGACTTCCAGCGCGAGCGAGAAGATTTCGGGCAGAGAGTACATGCCGCGATGCTTTTCCGTGCCGAGGAAGAACACGCGCCTGAGGTGGGGCAGCGACTCGATCTGGAGCATGCCGCGCTTCTGGCGGCGCACTTCGGGGAGCACCTCATAGGTGGACGCCACGAAGTCATGGTCGCGCACGCCTTCGATGATGAACAGGTTTTCGCATTCGGACTGCTGGAGCAGATAACGCAATTCCGTATCGCGGTAGTTGGTGTTCACCGTGACGAGAATCGCCCCGATCCGGGCGGTGGCGAACATCAGGGTCAGCCAATGGGGAACATTGGTGGCCCACACCGCGACCTTTTCGCCCTTTTGCACGCCGATGGCCATGAGCCCCTTCGCCATCTCGTCCACGCACGCCGAAAATTCGGACCATGTCTGCCGCAGATCGCGGTCGGCATGGATCACGGCGTCGTTATCGGGAAAGCGGGCCGCCGTATTCTCCAGAAGCTGGCCGAGCGTCAGCTCCTGCACTGCAAAATCGTTCATGTAGGGACTCCGGGCAATCAGGTATGGGAGGCATGAAAAACAAATATGGATCATACCAAACGAAGCACAGCCCCCGCAAGGGGTTCCTCATGAGAGGTATGGGGGTTGCCGCATCTCTCCCGGGCGGCTATGGTCGTCCGAAAACGGCCTTCCCGGGCCGCAACGGGCGGGCGGCGGCGCACCGGCCCGCCATTCCATCGCCATCACGGGAGCACGGCATGAGACGACACGGCTACATCATCGGCGGACAGGTGCAGGGGGTGGGGTTCCGGCCCTTCGTATACCGCGTCGCGTCCCGGAACCGGCTGACGGGGCACGTCGGCAATACGTCGGACGGGGTACGGGTGGAGGTGCAGGGTACGGACGAGGGCCTTGCCGCCTTCGCGCGCGCTCTTGAGCACGAGCTGCCGCCGCTGGCCCGGATCACGGCGCTGCGCCGCGAGGATCTGCCTCCCGTGGAGGGTGAGGAAACCTTCGGCATCGTGCACAGCGAAGGCCGCCACGGGCACGCGGTGCTGGTCAGCCCGGACGTGGCGACCTGCGACAACTGCCTCGCGGACATGCGCGATCCGAACAACCGGCGTTACCGCTACCCCTTCACCAACTGCACGGACTGCGGGCCGCGCTACACCATCACCCGTTCCATTCCCTACGACCGGGCCGCCACGTCCATGGGCTGCTTTCCGCTGTGCCCTCAGTGCGCCGCCGAATACGGCGACCCGATGGACCGCCGTTTCCACGCCCAGCCCAACGCCTGCCCCGTCTGCGGGCCGCGCGTCTGGCTGGTGGAGGCCCACGATCCCTCCGCATCCGTTCCCGAACTCGCCGAAGGGCAGGAAGCCGTCGAGCGGACCGCCGAAGCCCTGCGCGCGGGGAACATCGTCGCGGTCAAGGGGCTGGGCGGGTTTCATCTGGTGTGCGACGCGACCAGCGCCGCAGCCATCGCCCTGCTGCGGGAGCGCAAGCGCCGTCCACACAAGTCGCTGGCGGTCATGGCTCCCGATCTTGCGACGGCCCGGCGCATCGCCCGCGTTTCCGACGGAGAGGCCGCCGCGCTCACGTCGTCCGAACGGCCCATCGTCGCACTGGACTCTCTGGGCGCGCTGCCCTCCGGCATCGCCCCGGACGTGGACAGCATCGGCGTCATGCTGCCGTACACGCCGCTGCATCATCTGCTGCTCGAAGCCTTCGCGGCGCGTTCGCCGCTGCCCGTGCTGGTCATGACGTCGGGCAACGCGGGTGGCGAGCCCATTTCGCTCGGCAACCGCGAGGCCCTCGCCCGCCTGCGCGGCATCGCCGATCTGTTTCTGCTGCACAACCGCGACATCCTGATCCGCGCCGACGACTCGGTGGTGCGGGTGGAACGGAGTGGGGAAGAAGACGGGGGCGTGGATTTGGGGTGGGGAGGGAAAACCTTTCTGGAGAAAGGCTTCTCCCTCCCCTCCCCAAACCCCACCCCTTCCTCTCCCAAGACTTTTGTATGCGGGCGAAAGGCGGAGCCCGAGCAACGGGAGAGGACCGCACAAGAGTTTTCCACAGACAACAATACACAGAATTATCCACAAGAAAACGAATGCAATCAGGAAACCGAAACCTTCCCCAACGCGACGGGGATTCCTTCCGGCATCGCCTCCCCACCTGTCGAAAGTCTTGGAAAAGGCGGGGGCGTGGGGGAGGCTCCCTTCTCCAGAAGGGTTTCCCTCCCGCATAGTTCTCCTCCTCTCCATTTTTTCCGCCGGGCGCGGGGATTCGTGCCGCGTCCGCTGGAACTGCCGCGCGACGCGGGCCGCTGCGTGCTCGCCACGGGCGCGGAGCTGAAGAACACCCTCTGCCTCACGCGGGGCAGGGACGCCTTTCTCAGCCAGCACGTGGGGGATCTCAAAAATCTTGAAACGCTGGCGTTCTTCCGGGAAATGGTCGAACACCTGAGCGGCCTGCTGGAAGTACGGCCCGAAGCGGTCGTCTGCGACCTGCACCCGGACTACCTTTCCACCGGCTACGCACTGGACTCCGGCCTCCCCGTCCTGCGCCTGCAACACCACTTCGCCCACATCTACGGCGCACTGGCGGAAAATGGGCACGACGCCCCCGCGCTCGGGCTGGCGCTGGACGGCACGGGCTACGGCGCCGACGGCACCATCTGGGGCGGGGAACTGCTGTTCGTGGACCCGAGGTCCGCCAGCGAGGAACGTTATGGCGGACGCATCGGACGCCTCGCGCCCTTTCCCCTGCCCGGCGGAGAAGCCGCCATCCGGGAACCGTGGCGCATCGTCAGCGGTTTCATGGGATTGCCCGAAGCGGAGGCATACCGGGACAGATTCGCGGAACGCATGGACGCGCTGCTTGCCACCGAAGGGAAACAAGCCGTTCATGCCGCCATCATGGAAATGGTCCGCCGCAACGCGACGCCCCGAACGTCGAGCTGCGGGCGCCTGTTCGACGCGGCGGCGGCGTTGTTCGGCCTCTGCCCCGCCATCAGCTACGAAGGACAGGCCGCCATCCGGCTGGAGTCCGCTCAGGACCGTTCGGCAACAACGCTTCCGCCGTTCCCGATCCGCGAGCGGAACGGCCTGCTGGAGCTTGACACCGCAACCTTTTTTCTGCACCTGCTGGAACTGCGGCAAGCGGGCGTTCCGGTTCCGTCGCTGGCCCGCCGGTTCCATCTCGGGCTCGTAGAAGGGCTTGCGGAACTGGCGCTTTCCGGCGCGCGGCGCTGCGGCGTCCGCACCGTGGCCCTGTCCGGCGGCGTGCTCCATAACCGGACCGTCGCCCTGCTCTTGCCCGGCGCGCTCGAACGGCGCGGACTCGTTCCGCTCACGCACCACGCCCTGCCGCCCGGAGACGGCGGACTGTCCTTCGGGCAGGCCGCATGGGCGTGCCGCATTCTTCGCTGATCCAACCACTGAAAAGGAGTCGCATCATGGTTCGTCACATCGTCTGGTGGACGCTGAAACCCGAAGCCGAGGGCCGCACCGCCGCCGAAAACGCCAAGCTGATCAAGGAACGCCTCGAAGCCCTCGTCGGGCAGATTCCCTCCCTGAAATCCCTTGAAGTTTCCTGCGATTTTCTGCCGACCTGCACCCTGCCGGTCAACGTGGTCCTGATGACCACCCACGACGACGCCGAAGGGCTCAAGGCCTACGCCGAACACCCCAAGCACGTCGCCGTCGGCAAGGAGCTGATCAAGCTCGTCACCGAATCCCGTCAGGCCATCGACTACATTTTCTAAGCAGGTGCGGGGGCCTTGTTGCGGCACGGTTCCCCGCGCTTCCCCCTTTCTTGAAGGCGAGGCTTGCCGTGCACCGGATTGCCGTTTCGTCCGAAGCCGTCACGGCGGCGCGGCGGGCGTTCCCCAGCGGACTGGAACAGCCGGAAGGCAGTTTCCGGTTCAGCACGGACGCGCTGTTGCTGGCCGCATTCGCCGCAAACGCTCCTTACGTTACCGATCGGTTCGTCGATCTGGGGACAGGATGCGGCGTCGTCGGATTTGCCTATTTGTTACTCACAAGAAACAACGGCACAGGATTCGGCATCGATTGCGATTCCGGTCTGATAGACGCCGCCGCACTCAACGCGGAGAAGCTCGGACTGTCGGAACGCTTCGCCCCCCGCGTCGGGGAACTCGCCGACAGCGGTTTTCTGAGAGCCTTGCGCGAAGAAGCCGCACCCGTCGATCTGGTCATGGCGAACCCGCCGTGGCGGCTACTCGGTTGCGGGCGTCCGCCCGGAGCGGAAGCACGGCGCAGGGCGTTGTTCGGAGACGCCGCGACCTTTCCGCTGTTCGCCTCCGCCGCTTCGGCCCTGCTGGAACGGGGAGGCCGTTTCGCCTGCGTGATCGGCGCAAGCAGGCTCCCCGATATGCTGTCCGCCCTGTCCGCGGCCCGGCTCGGCATCACCATGTTACGCTTTGTCCACAAATCGGCGGATGCCCCGGCGACGTTCGCGCTCATCGAATCCCGCAAGGATTCCCGCGCCGCCATGACCGTCGCCGCACCCCTCGCCCTGTACGGCCCGGATCGGGTCGCCTCGCCGGAATCGCTGGAGTTCTGCCCCCTTTTGGGCTAGAGTCGGGCGATGAAATACTTTCGCGCAGACCTCCACGTCCACTCGCGCTTTTCCCGCGCCACCAGCGGCAGGCTGAACATCCGCAACCTCGCGGCATGGAGCATGATCAAAGGCCTTTCGGTCATGTCCACGGGCGATTTCACCCACCCCGCGTGGCGGGACGAGCTGCGGCGCGACCTCGTGTACGACGAGAACACCGGCCTGTACCGCGTCCGCGAAGAGACGCCGGTGGAAGAGGAAATCCCCGGCTTTTCCCGCCCGGACGGCGTCCGCGATCCGCTGTTCCTCATTCAGGCGGAAATCAGCTCCATCTACAAGAAGGACGGCGCGGTCCGCAAGGTCCACAACCTCGTGTTCATGCCCACGCTGGACAGCGCCGACAAGCTCTCCAACAAGCTCGCGGCCATCGGCAACATCACCTCGGACGGTCGTCCCATCCTCGGGCTCGACTCCGAACGCCTTCTCGAAATGGTGCTCGAAACCGACGAACGCGGCGTGCTCATCCCGGCCCACATCTGGACGCCGTGGTTCTCGCTGTTCGGCTCCAAGTCCGGGTTCGACGCGCTGGAAGACTGCTTCGGCGCGCTCTCCAAACACATTTTCGCGCTGGAAACCGGCCTCTCCTCCGACCCGGACATGAACCGCCTCTGGTCCGCGCTGGACCGCTACGCCCTCGTCTCCAACTCCGACGCCCACTCCGGCGAAAACCTCGGGCGGGAGGCCAATCTGTTTGAAGGCGAACCTTCCTACGATGGGCTTTTCAACGCCCTGCGCCGCACCGCCCGCGGCGAGGCGGCGCAGGGCTGCGCCTTCCGGGGCACGGTGGAGTTCTTCCCCGAAGAAGGCAAGTACCACCTCGACGGGCACCGCGCCTGCAACGTAGTTCTGGAACCCGAAGAATCCATGAAACTCGGGAACATCTGCCCCGTGTGCGGCAAGCCCCTCACCGTCGGCGTGCTTCACCGGGTCATGGTGCTGGCGGACCGCAGGGAACCGGTCGTTCCCGCGAACGATCCCGGCTTCGTCTCCCTCTTCCCCCTGCCGGAAATGATCGGCGAACTGCTCGGCGTCGGCCCCAAGAGCCGCAAAGTGCAGGCCAAACAGTCCGAACTCGTGCGCCTGTTCGGTTCGGAAATGGACATCCTGCATTCGGTCCCGGAAGCCGATCTGCGCCAGCACTGGGACGCGCTCGGCGAGGCCGTGGCCCGCATGCGCCGGGGCGACGTCATCAAGGAAGGCGGCTTCGACGGCGAGTACGGCGTGGTCAAGGTGTTCTCCGAAGAGGAACGCAAGGAATTTGTGACCGGAAGGTATCGTTCCTCGTCCCTGCTGGACGTGCTGCCCGAACGCAAGAAGCCGGGCCGCAAGCCCAAGGTCGAGGCCCCCGCGAAACCCGCCGCGCAGCAGGTATCCCTGTTCGCATCCGTGCCTCCCGCACCGGAAACGCCGCCCGATCCCAAGGCGTTCCCGTATTCGGAGGCCCAGTTGAAGGCCATCAACGCCGGGCCGCATGCCGTGCTCGTGCTCGCGGGTCCGGGTTCGGGCAAGACCCGCACCCTCGTGGGCCGCGTCCAGCGGCTCATCCGCGACGGCGTGCCCGCGCAGCGTATCCTTGCGGTCACCTTTACCCGCCGCGCCGCCGCCGAACTCAAGGAACGTCTGGAACCCGCCCTCGGCGCGGGCGCGCCCCTGCCGCAGGCGGACACGCTGCACGCGCTGGCTCTGTCCCAATGGTGCGCCTCCGAAGGCGAAACGCCGCCCGCCGTGCTTCCCGAAGAAACGGCGCGGAACGTCTTCGCCAAGGCCAACGGCCTTTCCGCCTCCGACGCCAGGCGCGCATGGGACGTCCTGTCCCTCGCCCGGGAACGGCTTGCCGTGACTCCGGACATGGCGGAATCGCTCGAACGCTACCATGCCGCCAAACGGGAACGGAACCTCGCGGACTATACCGATCTGCTGGAGCACTGGCTGGCCCGGCTGCAAGCCTCCCCGGAACGCCGCTGGACCGACGTGCTGGTCGATGAAATACAGGACCTTTCGCCCTTGCAGGTGACGCTGGTCAAGGCGCTGGTTCCCACAACCGGGCACGGCTTCTTCGGCATCGGCGACCCGGATCAGGCCATTTACGGCTTTCGAGGAGCGCATCCCGACGTCCAGTCCGCCCTGCGCGAAGCGTGGCCCGATCTGGAGAGCGTCACCCTCGTCGCGAGCCATCGTTCGGCGGCGGGCATCCTGACCTCGGCCTCCGCGCTCCTCGGACCGTCCTCAGCCTGTGGAAAACTTGTCCCCACCCGTTCCGGCGAAGCGAGCCTCCATCTGTTCACCGCGCCGGACGCCCGCAAGGAAGCCGCGTGGGTTGCGGATCAGGCGGCCGCGCTGCTCGGCGGCACGTCCCACACCCTCGAAGATTCCCGCAGCCGGGACGCCCTCCTGCCCACGCCGTGCAGCCCCGGCGAGGTCGCCGTGCTGGTCCGCATGAAGGCCCTCATCCCGCCTCTGAAAACCGCGCTGGAACGCCGTGGCGTGCCCTGCGCCGCGCCGGAGTCCGCACCCTTCTGGGCCGATCCGTCCGCCGCGCTGATCCTCGGTCTGGCGGGTCTGCGCTTCAACCGTCCCTTCGCGATACCCGAGGGGCCGGGCGCACTGTCCGTAGATGTGCCCGAACTTGCGGCCTCGCTGCCCGAACCGCTCTGGCTGGCCGGGCCGTCCGCGCTGGTCACGCATCTTGAAACGGCCAAGCTCCTCGCTCCGCTGTTCAAGGATTCCGCGGCCTGCAACGGTCTGCTCCGTACGTTCCGCGAACAGGGCAAGACGTGGGAGGCGTTGCTCGACTGGGTGTGTCTGCGTCAGGATCTCGACCTTGTGCGCGAGCAGGCGGAGCAGGTGCAGATCATGACCCTGCACGCCGCCAAGGGGCTTGAATTCCGGGCCGTGTTCCTGCCCGCTCTTGAAGAGGGTTTGCTTCCCTTTGCCGGAGCGGACGCCCTGCCGCACATCCGACAGGAAGTTGCGCTCGCTCCCGATGCGCTCGCCGAAGAACGCCGTCTGCTCTATGTGGGCCTTACCCGCGCGCAGGATGCCGTCTTCGCCAGCCACGCGCTCCAGCGGCATCTGTACGGCAAGGCATTGCAGCTGCCGCCGTCCCGCTTCCTCGCCGCGCTGCCCGACCTCTTCCGCCACACCCGGCTCGTCCGTCACGTGCAGAAGACCGCCACGCAGATGAGCTTGTTCTAAATAAAAATTGGAGGGGGGAGGGAGAAACTTTCTGGAGAAAGTTTCTCCCTC
>CAUHBW010000050.1 GCA_959604115.1 uncultured Bilophila sp.
CATGCGGGCAGGGGCCAGACGCCGCCGGACGTCAACGCCTCGGGTTCCGCCGGATTGCCGTCCTCATCGGACCACGCGCCGCCGTCCGCCCCGGAAGCCTCGAACAGCTTCCGCGTCACGGCGTCACCGATGACCGTGGCGAGATCGCCGTCGGAAAGGCCGAGCTGACGCTCCAAGGCCCGCCCGGTTTGCAGCGTAAGGCTGCGCAGATTCAAAGCGATGGAGATTCGTGGGGCCGGGCAGCGCGACAGCGCGCAGGCCGCGCGCACGTTCATGCGCGTTTTGCCGCTGCCGGTGCCCGCCATGTTGAAGACGAGAACCCCGCTTTCGGGATACGCCTCCCGCGCTTCGGACAACGCCTCCGCCGCCGTGTTCTGCCAGGCGAAACGGCTTCCGGGAGCCGCAGGACGCAGCACGGCCTCCAGCGAACAGGGTTGCAGCCCGCACAGCGAGGCGTCGGGACGTTCGGCAAGACCGGCGATGCGCCAGACCACATCCGCCGCCCTTTCCGACACGCGGAGCAAATGGTCGGCAAGGGGCTGGTTCAGCCGCCGACCGTCGGGCGAGGCGCAGGTATTGGCGAAAGCCGAAGCGGCGTCGCCGCCCGGCGCGCACTCCAGCGCCGACACCGTATGATCCGCGAACACGAGCGCCGCGCGGGCGTACACGAACACCGCCCGCCAATACGGAATCCACGCCTTCCCCGCCATGCCTTCCGTCACGGAGTCAAGGCGCGCATGCAGCCGCCGCGCACGCTCCCAAAAGGCGGGGTCCGGCTCCGACCACGGGATGAACAGCGGGTCACGGGACGGATCAGGCAGGGGGCTCCGCACAAGCCGCCCTTCCAGACACGGCAGCTCCGAAGAAAACAGGCCGTGATGCGTCGCCACGAGCGCGTCCACGCATTCCGGCGCGGAGGCAAGGCCGTAGGCCGAGGCGTTGCGGATCTCCCGCTCGCCGATGAACACCGCCGGCGGGGTCGGCACGATACCCTTCCATGCCGCCTCCCAGTCCGCGCCGGACCGCTCGGCCTGCCACAGCCTGAGCGACGTCCACTCGTGGCGCACGGCATCGGCCACGTCGACTTTTCCGCGCAGCTTGTCCTGAAATTTCCGCGAATACTTGCCAAGATCGTGCAGCAGACCGGCCAGACGCGCCGCCAGCCCCGCACGCCGGACCCAGCCGGGCGCGCCCAACGGCTCCGCAACCCGGCGACGTCCCACCGGGAAATGCCCTTCCGGCCCGAAACGCCCCCGCGATCCGACAATCCATAAGAGCTTCATGCGCCGCCGCCCGTCGTTCCGGTAACAGGCCACAGCCGTCTGCCGGGTCGCGCTCCGGGCCAGAACGGCGCGCACTTCCTCCAACCCCTCGACCGTCATGGGCGACATCCAGCAGCGATCCCCGGCGCGCAGGGCATAGCTGTCCAAAATGGCCCGGCTGCGGCGGATCGCCCGTTTCTGGCATGCGGAGATGAAAATGACGTGCATGATGAAACTATATCGTCTTACACATAGCTGGACAACAAAAAAATATTTCCCCCGTCATTTTGTGTAATCATGCGCTATATAATTATTTTTTCTTGCAGGACATCCAGTTATGCCTCTCGCCTGACTGCAGGCATCCTTATCTTGACAAACAAAATAAAATCAAATATCTAAACTAAATTAGTCCATCGTTCAGATGGTTTAGAAGTTAAAAATTAGTATTGCCGTCGAAGCATCATCCGCCGTGAAGGCGGTTTTCTATTTTTTCCCCTTAAATATTTGTATTGTAGTATTGCAAAGAAATCAGAAAACGCTTATAGAAAAACCACAGAGGCACCCCTCCTAGGAAATCCGTATGAAAAACTTTATGCAAACTGTGGTTGCGAACTTTTTGGGAAGACTTCTAGCGGCTGCTGCGATACGTTTTTTGAACCTCTAAACCGGATTACCCCGGTAAGAGCTTCTTTCTTACCGGGGCGTACCTGAAACAACCATTTTACTTGGGGTGTCCACAAGACGAACGGGTGTTAGCCCCACCCGTTCGTCTTTCTATTCTATTCAACCACACCAAAAAGTCAACAGAACCCGAAAGCTATATCAGGAATGGACATCATGACGGAAAAGCCCTCCCATCTCCGCCTGAGGGCATGCGGCGTGTAGAGGCGGAGCCGTGCCCTCTAGCCCATTATGCGGCGGGCTTCTCTGTGTGCAGTTCGCGCAACTGACGATTTTCCATGAAAAAAGACGGGGCATTCACCCCGTCTTCGTTCCCCTTGTGAGAACGTCTCTCCCCGCCGCCGGGAGGGCGGCTTGGAGGGGGAAGCCTTTCCCCGAACATCCCCCTCGGGAGGGTGATAAACCTATTTCCTCCGGCTGCGCAACCAGCGTTCGGCGGAAAGCGCGGCGACGGTGCCGTCGCTGACGGCGGTGGTGATCTGGCGGTAGAGCTTGTGGTTGATGTCGCCCGCGCCGAACACGCCGGGAATGTTGGTGGACATGTCCTCTCCGGCGAGGATGTAGCCCTTGTCGTCGAGGGTGATCACGTCCTTGAACCATTCGTTGTTCGGCGACTGCCCGAGGAACACGAAGATGCCGTCCACGGGCAGGGATGTACGTTCGCCGGTCCGCGCGTTTTCGAGGATGGCGGCGGTCAATCGCCCGTCCGCCACTTCCACGTCCGAGACCTTCGTACAGTTGAAGCCCTTCACGCGGGGATCGCCGAACAGGGCGTCCTGCGCGGCCTGCGCCGCAAAGTAGCGGTCCATAATCTCCACCACGGTCAGTTCCGCCACGCCGAGGTTCAGGAGATACAGGCCCTCGTCGAAGGCGCTGTTGCCGCCGCCGACCACGAGCACGCGCTTGCCCTTGTACGGCGCGCCGTCGCAGATCGCGCAGAAGTGCATCTGGTCGCATTCGGTGGGCACGTCCAGCGCGATGGGCTTGCGGCCCGTGCACAGGATGATCGCCGGAGCCTTGCAGGTCATGTCGTAGCCGCGCACGATCTTTTCGTCCGCGCCCAGCTCAAGGCCCTCGATCTCAAAAATTTCCTCGACCTCCACGCCCATGTGGTCCACGTGCGCGCGCATCTTCTCCATCAGCTCCATGCCGTGGATTTCCGGGTAGGACGGGAAATTCTCCACCGTGTAGGTCGAATTCACCAGCCCGCCGGTCACGTTCGTTTCCAGCAGCACCACGTCGAGATTCGCCCGCTTCGCGTAGATCGCCGCCGTCATCCCGGCGGGGCCGCCGCCCAGCACGATAAGATCACAAGTACGCTCTTCCATTGCTCACTCCTTTTGTACCGGGGAGACCCCCTCTTCACGAAGGCCCTCCTCCCCCGAAAACGTCCGCCCTATGGAGGGGCTTTTCCGCATGCGCCCGCCCCTGACGAACGGCGCGCCCGCCGATTCCCCGTCCCGCGCCTTTCGCGCCGCTGCAAGCCGGACCGGAGAAAAACGGAGGAATCCCGGCTGGGGACCGCGCGGCGGGTTGGGGGGGGGAAACCGTCCCTTCTTCAAAAAGGTTCCCCTTCCCCCAATCTCCGGTTCGCTACGCCTTCTCGAAGAAGGCGGCCATTTCGCGGGGATTCATGAGGCCGACCTTGGACGCCCTGACCTCGCCGCCCTTGACGGCGAAGACCGTCGGGGGACGTTCCGCGCCGAGCGCGGCGGCGGCCGCGGCGTTCTCCTCGATGTCGATGCCGTAGAGCGCGACGCCGGGCTTGGCGGCCGCGAACTTTTCGAGCACCTTTTCCATGTTCTTGCAGTGCGGGCACAGCTTCTTGAAGAACAGGAGCACGCCCTTGTCGGTCGCCGCGATGCGGTCCTTGTAGTCGGCTTCGGTGATGATTTCGATCATGATGTCTCTCCGAATGGTTTTGGTTTGTCATATGGGGCCGCCCGCCGGAAGGAAAGCCTCAGCGAGTCCGTCCCGTTCGGCTCAAAGTCCGCCGCCGGGAACGGCCTATGGACTTCAAAAAACGCCGTTCTCCGCCCGCCGGGAAAAATCCCCGCAAGGCGGCGTTCCCTGCCCGGCTAGGCCCCGGCTCTCCGGCCTCAGCGGCCCGGTGCGCCCCCGCGCGGCGGGAACGCTTCTTCGCCGGAAAACGCCTTCCGGCGGCTTCCGGCGACGCTAGCGGGCCTCGCCCGGATCGCACAGATCCGCGAGCGCGTCCCGGTCGAGGATTTCGAGGGAACAGCGGGTGAAATGCCCCAGAACCCCCCGGTCGCGCAAGACCCGGATGATCCGGCAGACGGTGCTGCGGTGCAGCCCGAGCACGAGCGCCAGCTCGGACTGGGAGACGCCGGGATCGATCACCCGCGTCCGGCGTTCCTCGGCCAGCCGGTGGAGGTATCGGCACACCTGCGTCTGCGGGTCCAGCTCGACGCTCTCGGTGATCTGGCTGTAAAAGGCCCCGGCCTTGGCTCCGAGCGAGTGGATCAGATTGCTCATCAGCGCCGGATGCCGACGCACGAAGTCGGCGTCGTCCAGCAACGTCCGGGGAAAACTGTAGACTTCGCAGGGTTCCAGCGCCACCAGCGACGCCGGATGCATGGACGACACGTGCAGGAGCACGATTTCGCGGAACAGGCAGCCCGGCTCGATGTAGAGGACGATCCGTTCCCTGCCCGTCTCGGACAGGTTCAGGAGCCGCACCCGGCCCTGTTCCAGAAAGGAGAAGGTATCGGTATCGGGGTCGTCGGGCCAGCGGTAGGACTTGGCGACCTTCTGGCGCTTGCCGAGATGCAGGACCGAACGCCACGGGCTGTTGAGTTCCCGGATGCGGAACACCGGGCCCTCCTGTCTGCAAAATCCTGAACGGTTCATGTCTCCCTCCGCGGAACGCCTCCCTACAGGTTCATCATGGGCCAGATGAAGGTGGCGACGAACGCCACGACCAGACTGGCGAGCACCATGCGGGCCAGCATGATGCCGAGCAGGTAACGGACCCGCACGTAGCCGGTCGCGAACATGATCAGGGCCGGGGCCAGCTCGTAGGGCAGGAAGAACTGATCAAGCCCGTACAGGAAGCTGTACAGGATGGGCTTGATCCCGAGGTTCAGCGAGGTGGCGATTTCGGCCATGGGCACGCTCAGGGACGTGGCCGCCGCGACGGGGGTCAGCACGAGGTTGGCCACCACGCCCACCCAGTAGGCGAACATGGACGAACCCGCGTGGCTGTCGATCTGCTGGAGATAGGGCACCAGCCTTCCGGCGAGCCATGCGGGAATGCCGAGCGTCCCCGCCACTATACCGATCGCCATGCAGCCCGCAATGAAAAACAGGATGGGGAACTGGACCCGCTTGAGGTCTTCCGCCCGCATCAGGCTGAACAGCGGCGTGAACCCGAGCAGGACCACGCTGCAAAAGGCGAAATAGCCGGGGATACCGTGCCACGGTTCGGAAACGAAAGCCACCAGCGCGAGCAGGGCCAGCAGGAGGGTCTTCTTCTCGTCGCGGCTCATGGACCCGAGGGAGACGAGTTCCGCTTCGGCGCAGGCGCGGCAGCGGGAGATGTGCTCGCCCAGCTCCCTGCCCCCGAACAGGTGCAGAATGGCATAGGCCAGCAACCCATGCAGCAGCTGATAGGGCAGGTTTTCCCCGAAGAAGCCCAGCCACGTGAACGGGACGCCCATTTCCTTGACCATCAGGAGGCCGATGATGCCCGTGTTGTTGGGCAGGTAGGCCGCCGACGAGATGGTCGCGCCGAAGAAGGCGGCGAGCACGATGGTGGTCGCGGAGCGGGAGGTCACGGACAGGTTCAGGCTCCGGCACATGCCGGTGGCGATGGCCATGAACAGGATGTCCACGGTGATCACGTCCGGGATGATCGCGCTGACCACGAAGCCGGCCAGCAGGAACGCCAGATACATGCGGATCGGGGTGGTCCCCACCCGGCTGATGGTGAAGAGCGCGATGCGGTTGGCGAGCCGCGTCTTTTCCATGAGCACGCCGATCATCATCCCGCACATGCACAGCCACGGGATCGGGGTCGTCCAGCCGACGAAGGCCACGTCCGAACTCGCGACCCCCGTCAGGATGTAGTACATCAGGAGCAGAACCGCGGTCACGAAATTCGGCAGCAGGTCGAAGGCGAACATGCCGATCGCCATGATCGTGCCGAACCAGTAGAGGTTCACCTTCGGCGCGTTGGGGTCATAGAAGCACCAGGCCACGAACAGCCCGCCCAGCAGGCTGGTCAGCCAGCCTATCCACTTTCCGGACACCTTGTTGGTCGCAACGGCAGTAGTCATACGCGCTCCGCGCAATGCTGTGGAATAAGTGATGGAAAAGGAGCCGCCCCGCACCCATGCAATGCCGGTTCACGCGCGCTCCCGAAAGGGTTCCGCTCCGGTCGGAAACGACGGCCTCGCACAACCGCCCGTCCCGCGAACAGGGATTCGATACGATCAAACGTCTTGGGAAGGAGAGAGGAGGGGGCTTGGGGGAGGGGAGAGGGAAGCCCTTCTCCAGAAGGGTTCCCTCTCCCCTCCCCCAATTTTCTCCGCCATCCTCAGCTCGTGCGGATTTCGCCGATGACGAGCTTGAGCCGCTGGAGCATCTCGCGGGCCTTTTCGGGGTTCTTGTCCGCGATGTTGTTGAGCTGGAAGGGGTCGGTCCTGCGGTCGTACAGCTCGTCGTGGTCGGGCACCCGCACCTTCGCGCCCGCCGTGCAGGTCCACATCTCTTCCTTCATTTCGGTGCCGGAACCGGCGATGCAGTCCACGCTGTCCTTCACATCCGCGCTGACCAGCCAGTGCACATAGGAGTAGTCCTCGGTGATGAGGGACCACGACATGCCGTAGTACCCGGCGACGGCGCAGTCGCGCACCGTGTCGGTTTCGCCGCGCATCACCGGCAACAGGCTGATGCCCTGCATTTCCGAGGCGTCGTAGGTCGGGAAGCCGAAGTCGCTGGCCTTCTGCGGCGTGCCGAGTTCCCCGAGGGCGTCCATCAGGGTCGCGGTCACGTCCACGTTCTGCACGAAGCTCTTGATGCGCCTGCCGCCCTCGATGCCGGGGACGTGCATGATCAGGGGCACGTGCGCCAGCTCCTCATAGGGCCACGGACGGCACTTGCGCATGATGCCGTGTCCGTGCTCGCCCTCGCCCATCGGCTGGCCGTGGTCGGACATCAGCACCACGAGGGTTTCGTCCCACAGGCCCTGAGAGCGGATGGAGTCGAGCAGTTCGCCCACCCACTTGTCGACCTGCGTGATCTTTTCCATGTACAGGGCGCGGATGTGCTCGCATTCGCGCTCCGTGATGCGGCCCTCGACGGGCGTCCACGGCGCGAGCACCAGCGGGTTGCCGACGTATTCGGGATCGTAGGGGCAGGGTTCGCCCTTCCACACGGATTCCGGGTCCCACGGCTCATGGGGATCGAAGGAGTCCACCCAGAGCAGGAAGGGGCGGGTCTTGTCGCGGCGGTTGGCGAGCCAGTTTTGGGCGTCCTTCATGACGCGGGAGACGTAGCTGTCCTCGGGCTTGCGTTACTGCCGCTGGCGCAGGAAGCAGCCGATTTCGTCCAGAAGCTGCGTGCTGTCGTCGTCGATGATCTCGCCCTTCTCGTTGAAGACCATCGTGGGAGAGGTGTAGTCCTCGGGCTTCAGGGCCGGATCGAGCGGCACGTCGGCGAAGCTCGTGTGGTCAAGTTCCTGTCCGGGGTTGAAGCTCACGAAGTCGAACCCGCGCGAATAGCCGTACTTGGGCAGGCGCATGGGCGGGGTGTCGTAGACGAGCGCGGTCTGCATGTTCTTGCCCCACATGATGTCGGCGACGGTGGTGTCTTCGGGGGCGAGCGGCTGCCAGCCGCCGTAGGGCAGGGTGAAGCGGCCCGTCATCAGGGCGCGACGCACGGGCACCGTGGGCAGGCCCTCGCTGTAGGCGTTTTCAAACAGGAATCCCTGTCGGGCCAGACGGTCGATGTTGGGGGTCTTCACGACCTTGTTGCCGTAGCAGCCGAGGTAGTTGAACTGGAGCGTGTCGAGCATGATCAGCACGACGTTCTTGATCTTGCGGTCTTCCTTCATGGCGAAACCTTCCTTGCGTACTGGGGTGGCGAGGCCGAAACACGACCTTGTTCCTGCATTCACAATACGGATTCCCGAACCTTTTTCTGTCTCGCAAGAGACACTTTTCATCTTTTTCCGCTTTTTCCCGCCGACGCTTCCCAAGGCGGCGGAGGCGGAACGGAAGGGTTCCTTTTTATAATTGCATTGAAATTATTTCATTTCTTTTCAAAATTTCCCCGTCCGCGCCTCTGACGGAGAGGAACGGCGCGCGGGACGCCTCCTTCCCTCAAAAACGTCTTTCGCGAGCGGATCTTTTCTTCACATGCCGTGAAAAGGACCGCCGTCTCTCCCTCCTCCGCAATCCCGCCCCGCCCTTCCTCCGGGCGGCGACGGCGCGCCGCCACCGTTTTCTTGATAAACGCCGCCCTTTCCGCCATACTTCCCGCTGGCGCGGGCATGGTGGACTTTTTTCCTTTTCGGACATACCAACATAAGGACGGACGGGAATTGTTTCCGGCCCGACGGGCGGCTCCCCGAAAACGCTCCGTTCATCCTTCCCCAAAGAGACGCATTGCATGGACAGGTTGCAGGCCTTTCTCGACAACCCGCACGGGCTCTCCGGCACGGCCGCCGTCGCCGCCGACGGCGACCTGACGGTGATCGCCGCCGACAAGGATTTCGTCGCGCTCACGGGCGGCCCCGGACAGGAACTGGTCGCCCTGTCCTCATTGCTCGAAGCGGCCTCCGCCGCCCGCCTCGCGGATCTGCTGTCCCGCGCGCCCCGGACCTTCGAATGGGACGGCAAGCTTCGGCGCGCGGACCGGAACATCCTCATCCACCTCTCCGCCACCCGCATGCGGGACGTCACCCGCGAAGGCGCGCCCGTCTACCTCGCCGTGTTCATCGATCAGCACGGCGTCGAGGAAGTGCGCCGCAGCGCCGCCTTTGAAAAACGCAAATACGACCTCATCGCGGACATCTCCGAAGACATCCCCTTCGAGTACGACTACGGTTCGGACACCATCGTCTACAATGCCAAGTACCGCGACACCTTCGGACGCGACCCCGTCATTCCCCGCTTTCTCGAACGCCTGCTCGCGGGCGAGAACCTCGATCCCGTGAGCGCCGGTTTCGGCCCGTCCTTTCTGTCGATGGCGTCCGGAGAGGGCGGCGAAATTCCCGAAAGCTTCCTCCCCACCGCCGCCGGGGACAAACGCTGGTACGCCCTGTTCCGCACCACCCTGCGCGACGGGCTCGGCAACCCGGTGAAGGTCGTGGGCGCGCTGCGCGACATCGACCGCCAGAAACGCGAACAGCTCCGCCTCCTCGACAAGAGCCGTTCCGACGCCATGACCGGCCTCTTCAACAAGGTCACCACCGAAGAGGAAATCCGCGTCGCCCTGCGCGACGCCCGGCCCGACGCCCTCGGCGTGCTCTTCATGATCGACATCGACAATTTCAAGAACGTCAACGACAACATGGGCCATCTGGCGGGAGACTCCATCCTCGTCGAAATCGCCCGCCAGCTCGGGCGGACCTTCCGGCAGGGCGACGTCATCGGTCGCGTGGGCGGGGACGAATTCCACGTCTACATGCGCGACGTGCGTGAACCGGCGAGCATCCGCGAGCGCGCGCAGGAACTGTGCTCCGCCATCCGCCGCCTGTTCGTGGACAGCAGGCTGGACAACTCCATTTCCATCAGCGTCGGCATCGCCGTCACCGACCGCCCCATTCCCTACGACGACCTGTTCCGGCAGGCCGACGTCGCCCTCTACCGCGCCAAGGGCAACGGCAAGAACCGCTACGAATTCTTCGGACAGAGCAGCGACGGCGAAACGGGGCAGCCCTCCTCGCCCCTCGCCATGCACACCGTCCGCAACAGCATCATGGTGGACATCATCGACATTCTGTTCAGCATGTGCGACATCCGGGAGGGCGTGGACAAGGCGCTGGAATTCGTCGGCAACGCCCTGCGCGTGGACAAGATCGTCATCTTCGAGCGTTCCCTCGACGGCAAGACCGTCAGCATGAGCCACGAATGGAGCGCCGATCCCCGGTGGCGCGACAAGGAACGCTCCCAGAACATCCCGACCGAGGATCTGCTCCTGCCCGAACCCTCGGATTCCAGCGGCGTCTATTATTGCAGCGACCTCGCCAGCCTCCCGCCGGAGGAAAAGTCCTTCCTGCGCGACCCGTCCATCACCTCCCTGCTCCACTGCGACATCCGGCGCGAAGGCCACACCGTGGGGCACATCGGCTTCGAGGAACGCGGCGGGCGGCGCATCTGGACCCAGCAGGAAGTGGACGCGCTCATCCTCATGTCCCGGATCATCGGGGAATACATCCGGCAACGCCGCTCCTCCACGCTCCTGCGCGAAAGCGCCGAGGCCACGCGCGCCATTCTGGACGGCCTGCCGCGCACGGCGGTCTACGTCATCGACAACGGGCACCGCATCGTCTACTTCAACCGCACGGTCGCCGCCGCCTTCCCCAACATCCGCACCGGCATGACCTGCTTCGAGGTGTTCTGGGGGCACGACGCCATCTGCCCCTTCTGCCCGATCGCCGCCAACCCGGCTCAGGAAAGCTTCACCGCCCTGCACGAGCACTCGCCCTTCAAGGGCCTCACCGACATTTCCGTCTCCAGAATCCTGTGGGAAAACCGCCACCCCGCGCACATCGTGATGCTCTCCGAGCACGCCCCCACCGTCGGAGAACGCCGCGAGCGGGAACGCTGCGCCACGCTGGTGAAGACCCTCTGCGCCAGCTACCACCACGTGCTCGACCTCGATCCCGAAACGGGCCGCTATGAAACCCTCGCCGGGGAAAACCCGCCGGGCGACCCCGTTTCGGGCGACTACGCCCGCGAATTCGAGACGGTGATCGCGCGCGTCCTGCCCCGCCACCGCAAGGAGTTCCGCGACGCCTTCGGCCTGCCCGCCCTGCGCGCGCTCCCCGACGCCGGGGAACGGTGTCTGGAGTACCGGCTCGACAAGGGCGAAGGCCCCCGCTGGCGGCGACGCCTCGCCATCCCCTACAGGACGAACGAGGGCAAACGCCATGTCCTCCAGTGCATCCGCGACATCGACGACCAGAAGCGCGTCGAGGACTCTCGGCGGCAGGAGGAGGAAAACCTCCGCGTCGCCCTCCAGAACAGCTACGCCAAGGTCTACCGGATCGATCTCGACGCCAACCGGCTCACCTGCCTGTTCTGCAACGTCAAGCTCCTCGGGACCATCGACGTCACCGGACGCTACGACGAGGACATCCGCATCGTCATGGAAACCCGCGTCCATTCGCGGGATCGGGCCGCCTTCCGGGCCTTCTACCGGGCCGGGCACCTGCTCGAAGAACTGGAGCGCGGCGGCGAACTGTCCGCCGAATACCGCAAGCTCGCCCTCGACGGCACCTACCACTGGATGCTGGCCCGCGTCGTCCCCCTGCCCGGACGCCACGGACAGGCCGTCCTCCTCATCCGCGACGTCACCGAGAGCAAGGAGCGGCAGGACAACTACCTCCTCGCCCTCCAGAACAACTACGCCGAAATCTTCAGCCTCGACATCGCGAAGCGCACCGTCGCCCCGCTGTTCACCACGCTGGAGCGGGACACCGAACCGCACTCCCCGGACTTCGACGTGTTCGTCCGCGAACGCGCGGACGAGCGCGTGCACCCCGATTCGCTGGGGGACGTCTCCGACTTCTACAGGCGCCGCCTCTTCGAGCAGCTCGCCAAGGGCGAGATCCCCGAGTTCGAATACCGCAAGCGGCTTTCCGCCGACGGGCCCTACCGCTGGCTCTCCGCCACGGCCCAGCCCCTCCCCGGCAACAGGGATCACGCCCTGCTGCTCATCAGGGACATCACCGAGCGCAAGGACGAGGAGGCCAACTATCTGCTCGCCCTTCAGAGCAACTACACGGAAATCTTCCGCCTCGATCTGCGCAACGGGCACATCTCCGCCGTCTACTACAACAGCGCGCAAGTCAGCATCCCCGCGGGATCGATGGGCCTCGACGCCTTCGTGCACGGGCGCGGCGACGACCGCGTGCACCCCGAACAGCTCGCGGCGGTGCTGGATTTCTACCGGGCCTCCAACATCCTCGAACGCCTGAGGCGCGGCGACATTCCCGAGATGGAGTACCGCAAGCGGCAGGACGAGAACGCCCCCTACCGCTGGATCGCGGCGACGATCCGGCCCCTGCCCGGCGGCGAGGATCAGGCGCTGCTCCTGCTGCGCGACGTCACCGACGTGCGGGAGGAGAAGGCCAACTTCTTCAGGGCGCTGCAAGGCAGCTACGACGAAATCTTCGAGATCGCGCTCGACGCCGACGCCGTGCGCACCATCCACTGCGACAGAAGCCGCTACGCCATCCCCGCCTTCAGCGGACGCTACGGCGCGGACGCCCGCGTCCTCGCCGAGCAGAGCGTCCACCCCGACGACCGGGAAGCCTTCCTCGCCCACTACGACCCGGAAAACATCCGGCGCAGGCTCAAGGAGGACATCCGGCTCGAACTGGAATACCGCCTGCGCGCGAAGGACGGAGCGTACCGCTGGATGTCCTCGCTCCTGCTGCCCCTGCCGGGCAGCGCGGACAGGCTGCTCATCCTCGGGAAGGACATCGACGCCCGCAAGCGCATGGAGGAAACGGCGATCCGCCTCGAACGCCGCCAGAGCGCCGTGCTCCGCCAGTCCGGGGACTGCATCATCGAAATCGACATGCGCACGTGGCGGTTCACCCGCAACGTCTCGGCCTCCCACCTCGGCGTGGAGCCGAGGGAAGGCGATTTCCGGGAATTCTACGACCAGACCCTCGCCATCCTCCACCCGGACGATGTCGAACGCATCTCGGCCTCCATGTCCCCCGAGGCGCTGGATCGGGCACGCCGCAGCCACTGCCGCGAAATCACCGACCGGTACCGCGTGTTCGTTTCCGGCGAATACCTGTGGCTGGAAAACCGCATCTTCTTCCAGATCGAGGGCGAGGACGGCACCGCCTTCTTCGTCCTCCGCGACATTTCGGATCAGAAACGGCTGGAGGAGGAGCGCGCCCGCGAGGAGGAACGCTTCAACCTCGCGCTGCGCAACACCTATACCGAAATCTACGAGATCGACATCCACGCCGACACGCCGCACCTCGTCTACGCCAACGAGACGCACCTGATCCCCGTGGACCGCGATCCCCACGCCGACATCCACAGCGTCGCCGCGACGCTGATCCACCCCGAGGACCGCGAGCGGTTCCTCGCCACGTTCATCGGGACCAACATCCGCAAGGAATTCGCGGCGGGGCGGCAGGAAGTCCCCGCCGAATACCGCCGCCTCGGCGACGACGGAAACTGGTACTGGGTCGCCTCCGCCATCGTGCCGCTGTGCGGGCACGACACCTGCCGCTCCGACCGGGCCATGCTCCTCGTGCGCGACATTTCCGAAGACAAGCGGCAGGAACAGCGCCGGCGCATCAGCGACCAGTACGACCACGCGCTCCGCAACATCTACGACGAGCTGTACGAACTCAACGTCACGCAGGACACCTACCGCATCGTCTACCATGTGCAAGACAAGTACGTGACCCCGGACGACCACGGCAACCTCGGCTCGGTCATCGGCCTCGTGTCCCGCGAAATGGTCCACCCCGACGACCGCGAGCGGTTCCTCGCCTTCTTCGATCTCGCGGCCATGCGCCGCAGCTTCGTCTCGGGCCGGGAATACCTCATCGGCGAGTTCCGCAAGCTCTGGCGCGACGAGGCGTACCACTGGGCCTCGATCACCGTGTTCCCCGTGGCCCAGCCCGCGGGCGGCGACGAAATCTATCTCGCCTTCATCATGGACATCGGCGACAGAAAGCAGGCCGAGGAGATCGCCCAGCAAAACATCCTTCTCGAACGCCAGCGTCTCGACGACGAACGCTACCGCACCATCGTGGAGCAGACCGACACCCTCGTCTTCGAGTGGAACCTCGAAACGGACACCCGCTATCTTTCGCCCGCGCTGGTCGAACGCTTCGCCGGAACCTACGACGAGCGCGACCTCATCCGCGTCT
>CAUHBW010000051.1 GCA_959604115.1 uncultured Bilophila sp.
GCCCTCTGCATACCCTGTTTTTGTTCCTTTGAAAATAACGAGTCCTGACCCTAGGCGGGGCCATATACGTGCTTGATGACGCAGATGATACCGCTGACGACACGCCCGTCATCCACACGGGGAGCACCGTGAGAACGGGGAAAGAACGGTTTGATACGCTCCAACTGGCTTTCGGAAAGATAAAACAGGGTACGCATGGGACACCTCCGTGCCTCCTGCATACCCTGTTTTCCTCCCCTTGAAAAATAACGAGCCTGACCCAGGATAGAGCTTTGACAATCTCAAATTCTCTGGGGCCACTAATAAAACTATTATTTGAGCGAAAAATTAAACGGAATCAACACCACAGTATTGACGGGATGCCCCCGTATTTTCCCCGGAATGAACCGCATGGCGCGGGCGGCGGAGAGCGCAGCCTCCTCAAAGTGACCGGCGGGCTCCGCGCTCCTGATCTTGCAGGACTGGGGCTTTCCCTCGGTATCGACGACAAGCTGGACGAGGACCCTTCCTGAAAGGCCAAGCCGCCTTGCTTTCCGCGGGTATTCGACTCGTGCGTTTTTGACCACGGACGGACGTTGATCAACATCATCCGTTTCGTAGGCCATGAGCCCACCTATGCGGATGGGACGGGGTGTTCCCGATGCGTGGACGGCCTGCGGCAGGGCGACTGACCTCGGTGCGGCGGGGGGAGGCGGGGGCGTTTCACTGGCGACCTTCCGGGGCGCAGCCGTTTCCTTTTTCTTGCGCGGGCTGATCTTGGGCGTTTTGGGCGGTTCCTTTTTGGGCTCCGGCTTTACCGATTCGGGGGGGGGCGGCACGGGTTCCGGCTCGGAGGCTGGGGGCGGCACCGGCTCGGCGGCGGGAGGGGGAACAGCCAGTTCCGCCAACGCGACATGATAGACCTGTTCTTCCGGCACCGTGTCCCCCTGAGCCGAAAAGCAGTACAGCCCTCCGAAAAGCGCGGCGTGAAAACCTATTGAAAACAAGAAGGTGGAGGTACGGACGGCATGCCGCATGATCACTCGCCCTTCCCCGCCGCCAATGGGAGAGGCGCCCCTCCAGGCTCCGGCTGCCCTTCGGCGGAGAGCGTCACCAACCCCACGTCCTTGATGCCCGCCTTGCGTATCTTGCCCATGACGCTCATCACGATGCCATAAGGAACATTCTGATCCGCGCGGACGAACAGTTGCCGCTGCGGGAGGCGCACGTTGGTTTCAAGGACCGAAGGCAAGTCCGGCAGGGTCGTTTCGTACTCGTCCAAGAACACGGCCCCGTTATCCTTGATGGTCAGCATGACGTGATCATTTTCCGTGGGCAGCGTCTCCGAGGCTTCGACCTTGGGCAGTTCGACGTCCAGCCCCTCGGTCATCATGGGGGCCGTCACCATGAAAATGATCAGCAGGACGAGCATCACGTCCACGAACGGCGTGACGTTGATTTCGGAAACAAAATCGTCGGATGTCGAGACGCCCGCCATGCTACTCCCCTCCGGCGAACGGCAGGCCGTCCGGATGGCTGCCCGCCTCGTGCTGCATCCTGTTGAGAAGCTGCCCCGCGAATGTGATGCACTGGCTTTCAATGGCCGCCAGCTTCGCGCGGAAGACGTTGTAGCCGCATGTTGCAGGAATGGCCACGAACAGGCCCACGGCCGTGGCGATGAGCGCCTCGGCTATGCCGGGGGCCACCGTCGCCAGCGAGACGCTTTTCATCTTGGCGATGGCCTGAAACGAATACATGATCCCCCACACCGTACCGAACAAGCCGATGAACGGGGCCGTGTTGGCGGCGGTCGCCAACAGGGCGAGGGACGACTTCAAGCTGCCCATCTCCTCGGCTATGCCGAAATGCAGGGCGCGGCGCACATTGTCGTTGAGGAGCTTCTCGGCGTCTCCCGTCCTGTTAATGCGGTTGAACTCCCGCACGCCTCTCCGGGTAATCCCGAACAGGGGGGAACGGGTGTTCCGCTCCAGCGCGGGGAGGGTCGACATAAGATCGTCGGCGTCAATCGTCTCTAGGCCTCGCGCGACATCCTTCTGCGCCGTCCGCAGGCAAACCCATTTGCCCAACATATAGGCCCAACTGACCACAGACATGAGCAGCAGCAGGGCGAGAACAGCCTTAGAAACTATGGATGCCTGCAAAATGGCGTGGATTATCGTGTCCACAACAAGACTCCCTTTCTGGAAATGCCGTTTGGGGGCCGGGGCGATTCCGAACGACTGCGGAATCCGGCGGAAACAATGGAGAGAAAAAGGCAGCACGCCTTCCGGCACGCCGCCTTTTCTCCGGAATCACATAGGAAATCAGAACCGGTAGGTCACGCCGCCGCCGAAGCCGATGCCCTCGGTCGCGACCCAATAGGCCCCGCCGAAGCTTCCGACGTAGTCGTACCGCTTGTCAAACATGTTGTTGACGTATCCGTAAATGTCGAAGTCGCCGATTTCATAGCCAATACGGGCGTTCACCAGCGTATGGGACGGGATGTGCCCGCTATTGTCCGTGTTCAGATAGGCCTTGGTCGCGCCGGTCACGTCCCAGCGGGTATAGAAACCGGACTCGTGGCGATAGGAAAGTCCCGCGCTGTAAGTCCATTCGGGGACGTACGGGACGTGGTTGTTGTTGAGATCGCCGTAGAATTCATCGACGATGTTGTCGAAGCGCAGATGGGTGTACCCGGCGGAAGCGAAAAGTTCCAGATTCGGCAGGAGGGCGTACGTGGCTTCGACTTCAGCGCCAAGAGCCCACGGGTTGCCGGCGTTCTGGATAAAGCCGCTCATTCCGGCCGTGTACATTTCAACCTGCATCCCATTGTACTTGTTCGCGAACAAGGCTGCATTCAGGCGAAGGCGATCTTGCAGGAAAAGGTTCTTGGAGCCAATTTCAAAGGCATAGACGTGTTCCTCGTCATACTTCTCGTGCCCCGCCGTGGCGTAGGCCGCGTCAAAGCCGCCAGCTTTGTAGCCTTCGGAGAAGCTGGCGTAGACCATGTTCTTGTCAGTAAGCGCGTATTCAAGGGCCACCTTGGGGGAGAAGTTCGTCCACGAATCGCTGCCGCGGTAGCTCGTGGCGCCGGTCATGTTTACCAGATCGGAATGGGTGGTCGTGTTGTAGTAGTCGAAGCGCCCGCCGAGCGTTAGCGCCCAGCGTTCCGCGAAGGGCAGCTTCACTTGACCGAACAGGGCGTAGGAATTGGTGATGTCACGCGCATCAACCTTCGGGAATCCCGCCATATAATAGTCATACCGGATGCGGCGATCCGTATTGGCATAGGCCAGACCCATTACCGCATTCATGCCGTCCTTGTCGTAGGCGAGCCGGAATTCCTGCCCAAAATCGTAGAATCCGCTCTTGTTGTGGTCTTCCATCCCGTAGGAGTCGCCTAGGAGATTCGGCGTGAAGTCGTAGTCGATGTCGAAGTCGATGTCGTATTCGCTGCGCGTCGTGACGGAAGTAAACGTCCAGTTGGGGGAAATGTCGTATTTGACGCTCAGGGCCTGCTCGTTGTGGGCCGACTTGTTGAAGCCGGGATCGTTGGAATTGACGTGCCGTTTCTGCGTCGTGCCGCCGGCAGCCTCAAACATGCCTTGCGTCATGCCGGGCATCATCGACTCGTACTGCGAGAACGAATTGGGCGAATACATGCCGAACGTGCCCTCATCGTACTTCGTCATGCCCACCTGAAAATTGATGTCCAGATCATCCGTGGGCGTCAGGCGGAAACCCAACCTCCCGGTATAGTTCTTCTTGTCGTCGATGTACTGCCCGTTATAGTCGTTCATGACCTCGCCGCGCTGCGAGAAGAACTGGAAGGAACCGTTCGCGAACAGAACGTCCTTCACAACCGGGCCGGACAGGGCCACCGTCGTCTTGACGTGCTGTTTATTGCCGTACTCGAACCCGATCTCGCCGTGCGGATCATTGGAGGGCTTCTTGGTCGTGATCTTGATAACGCCGCCGCTGGCGTTGCGGCCGTACAGCGTCCCCTGTGGCCCGCGCAGCACTTCGATGGACTCGATGTTGTAGAGCTGCGCGTCGTACCCGGAGGTGTTCGTCAGCGGGACGTCATCAATATAGGTGATGACGGACGGAACATAGCTGTGGGCGATGGACGCCGCCCCCCGAAGCGTGGGGAACTGCATGATGGAAAGGCCGCCGGTGGGGATCGTCAGGTTCGGGATGCGCGAGGAAAGATCGCCGAGCGTGTTCACCCCCGATTCGCGCACTTCGTCCTCGTTCATGACGGAAACGCTGGAAGGAACCTTTTGCAGATCCTCCCTGACCTTGTTCGCCGTAACGGTAACCTCAGGCAGCACGAGCTCATCGTCAGCCTGCGCCCCGCCTGCCCAGCATCCCGCCGCCATGCACAGGCCGCACAGGGCGGTTGCAACCACTTTCCTCTTCTTTCTTGCCATAATGTCAACTCCTCAAACGAAAATATACCAAGCACAGTAGGGTAGGATTCCACGCAACACAGTACCTGAACGGGCCAAAAATAGACCCTATCGGGCCATTCCTTTCCAGAGAGCCCGGCCCCGGTATGGACGCATCAAAAGAGCGCCCACGGGGCCGCGATTTTCAGCAGTCGCGCCGGAGACGTTTCACGCCGCGCGGCGGCCCTCCCCTAGCGGCACTCCTTGGGAGGAACGCCGAAATAGCGCGAGAAGGCCCGGCTGAAATGGCTGGGATTCGCATAGCCAACCAGGTAGGCCACTTCGGCCACGTTGTACTTGCTTTCCTCAAGCAGTTTGCGGGCCTCGCTCATCCGGTGCCGTTGGAAAGACGAAAAGATCGAAGCCCCGTACATGGATCGGAACGTCCTCTTGAGGCTGCTCTCGCTCATGCCGACGGACTTGGCGAGCTGGCTGATGGAGAAAGGCTGCTCAAGGTTGTCGCGCATCATCTGCCACGCGCGGGCGACCTTGCTGTGAAGAGCGCACGCCTCGCAGCAGCATCCGTTCTGGACGAAATACAGGGACAGGTATTCGAGGGTCAGCTCCATCCCCTTCAGCTCCAGATACTTCTGGCGCATGGGCCCCTTGAACGGGCAGCTCAGTATCTGTCCCGAAAGCAATTGGGCCGTCACGCTGGCCGGGGCCGCAAACAGGAAGGGTTCGGGCTTTTTCTTCAGCAGGCACTTGGCATTACGATTGAGCGTGATCTCCTCATTGTCGAGCAGGCCGAGCACATTCATGTGCGAAACGGTCAGGCCGAGAAAGCATGTGGGACAGTGGCGGCACCCTCTGACGCAATACCCAATCTCTCCTCCGAAAACGCAGGTCGTATGCTGCGGAAACCGTTCGGAACGCAACTCCGTATCGGCGGACAGCTCCCCTTCGATCACATAACCGAACCCGACATGCTCATTGAGCTTTTCGGGCGCGTACAACATCAGCGGTTCGAGGCTCGGTTTTACGATTGCGATGTTGATGCCAAAACGATTGTTCCCATCCAGAATCGTCGTAACAGTGGACATAGTTTACCTAATTTGAAAAAAATTTCATTATCAATATTGCTAAATTCGTTACCTCGAATATCCGTTTTCTCCGGCCGGCCCGGCATCCCTCCCCAGATGCCGGGCCGCAGTCGCCCGGTTATGCCTTTTGGCGCCTACGCCGTCAGCTTCCACGACTTGACGGAGGATTCCCTTTCCCAAAGCTGCCTATACAGGCCGCCCTTCGCCAGCAGCGCGTCGTGCGTCCCCCGCTCGACGGGCTTGCCCGCATCCATGACAAGGATCTGATCGGCATGGCGGATATGGTTCAGCGTATGCGCCACCATGATGACCGTCTTGCGGCGGGTCAGCACGGAAAGCCCCTGCTGGATGGCCCATGCGTTTTCAGGGTCGACGCTCGAAAACGCCTCGTCGAGCAGGACGACCGAGGCATCCTTCAAAATGGCCCGCGCGATGGACACGCGCTGCCGTTCCCCCCCGGACAGCGTGCACCCGCCCTCGCCCACAAGGGTGTCGTACCCTTCCGGCAAGGCCATGATGAAGTCATGGCATCCGGCGGCCTTCGCCGCTTCGATGATCGCTTCGGGCGACGCGTCCGGCCTCCCCATGCGGATGTTTTCCCTGATGGTACCCGCGAACAGGTACACGTCCTGAAATACCACGGAAAACGCGGCCATCAAATCCTTCTGCGGGATGTCCCGGACGTCGATCCCGCCCAGCGACACCGCGCCGCCCTGCACGTCCCAGAACCGGGCCAGCAGCATGAGAAGCGTGGTCTTGCCGCTCCCTGAGTGGCCCACCACCGCCGTCAGCGTGCCGGGGCGGAACTCGGCGGTCACGCCATCGACGGCGGGAGCCTGCCCGTCCTTGTAGGCGAAGGTAGCCAGCTCCATGCCGGGACCGCCTTCTCCGGGCTTGGAGCGGCCCTCGTCCGCCATCACCGGCAGGGAATGCAGGCTTTTGATATGGTCGAGACTCAGCGAGATGATGTTCAAGATGCCGAACTCGCCGAGAAGCGCCTCCACCGGCTGGTAATAGGTGCCGCTGATGATGGCGAAGAACAGGAAGACCGGCAGCGAGATCAGCCCGTTCAGGTAGAAGATCAGGCCGCACAGGAAGATCAGCCCCATCCCGATTCGGATAAAGAGCTGATACAGCACCATCGGCCGCATGGCCTTGAGTTCGTACGCTGCGGCAGCATCCCGGTACCGTTCCAGATGGCCCGATATCTCCTTGAAGACATGCTCGCCCATCCGGTAGGAGCGGATCGTCTCCATGCCCGAAACGTATTCCAAAACCGCACCGATGAGGCCCTGCTCCATTTCCTGCCGCTTTTCCCCGGCGGTTTTGAAGGCCCGCTTCGTCGAGTTGTACACGAACCACGCCGGGACAAACCCGACCATCGCGATGATCGCCAGCCGGAAATCCATGAAGAGCATGATGATGGAAAGGCAGGCCACGGACGTCATGCCCGCGATGAAGTTCGCGGCGGTGGCCATGCAGCGCATCTCCACGAAGCTCATGTCGTTCGTGAAAATCGAGGTCAGGCCCCCCAGCCGTTCCGCCTGAAAAGCGCCCAGCGGCAGCTTGACCAGCCGCCCGCTCTCCCTGATCCGCACGTCCCGCATGATTTCGTACCCGGCGGCGGCCTGAAGCCTGGTCACCTGATATTCAAGGGCGTAGCGCAGCACGAGGAGCCCCGCCATGCACAGGCTGCATTGCAGCAGCGTGCCCATGCCGAAGGTTCCGTCCACAAGGCTGACGATCGCCGCCATGACGAACAGGTACATACCGCCCGTGCAGCAGTTCTGAAGGATATTCAGCACCACCGCGGTGAGCAGCGTCTTCCGCCTGTCCCCCGCCAGCACGAAGATACGGCGAATCATCTCAATCATGTTCCGCGCCTCCTGCAAGCCAATTTTCGGAACGCTCAAAGGCTTCCCACATCTTCCGATAGACGGGAGACGCGGCGAGCAGCCCGGCATGGCTGCCGGAAGCCGCCAGTTCGCCGTCCCGGATCACCAGAATCGCATCCGCGTCCGCAATGCTCCGCAGCCGATGGGCGATCACCACCACGGTCTTGCCCCGCGCCAGTGCGGAAAGCGCCTTTTGCAGCTCGTCCTCATTGTCGGGATCGCAATACGCCGTGGCCTCGTCCAAAATGAGCACGGGGGCGTTCTTCAGCAGCGCCCGCGCGATGGCGATGCGCTGGCGTTCGCCGCCCGAAAGGGAGCACCCGCAACCGAGCATGGTTTCATAGCCCTGCGGGAGCGACATGATGAAGTCGTGGCAGCGCGCGGCCTTCGCCGCCTCCGTCACTTCCTCGAAGGTGGCGTCCGGCTTGCCCAGACGGATGTTGTCGAGCACGCTCTGCTCAAAGACCGTATTGTTCTGGGTCACAAAAGCGATGGTCGAGGCGAGCTGTTCCGCCGTCATGGAACGGATGTCCACGCCGCCGATGCGGATGCTGCCGCCCTGCACGTCCCAGAACCGGGCGATCAGCTTGGCTATGGTGCTCTTGCCGCCGCCTGAAGGTCCGACCAGCGCAGTCACCTTGCCCGCCTCGGCGGTGAAGGAAAGCCCTTCAAAGACCTTCTTGTCGCCGTAACCGAACGAAACGCCGTCGAAAACGACGTCAAACCGATCGGGCACGGCGGGGGCGCCTTCCTGCGGCAGTTCGTCCATGTCGAGCAATGAGGCGATGCGCCCGGCGACCTGCATGCAGATGTTCATCTCGTCGCCGTAACGCCCAATCTTGGTCAGCGGGGCGGCGTAGCACAGGGACGCGAACACGTAAAACAGCATCGAAGGCGCATCAATGCTCCCGGCGGCGTACAAGTAGCCCACCGCCGGAAAGACTAAGACGACCCCGGAACCCATGATCACGGAGTTGACCGTCATCGAATGGCGGCATTCCGCGAACCATTGGGTCATGAAGCCGCAATAGCTTTCGGCGGACTCCTCGAAGCGCGACCACGACTTCCCTTCGGCAGCGAAGATGCGGATTTCCTTCATCCCGTGGACGTACTCCACAAGGCTGCTGTTCAGCTTCTGCGTGGCGGCCTCCATGATGGGAAAGTTCTTCATGGCCAGCTTGCCCATGATGCCGAGGCACATCATATAGATGACGATGGGCAGCAACATGACGAGGCCCACGCGCCAGTCCATGCATAGGACAATTATGATCATGCTGAGCGGGACGATGAGGTTGCCGATGATTTCCGGGTAATGGTGCCCGTAAAACATTTCGAGCTTTTCCACATCGTCGAAAATCCGGCTTTTCAGCTTGCCCGCCGAGTTTTCGTCAAGGAACCCCTGCGGGACGCGGGAGAGCTTCCGCAGCAGGTCGCTGCGGATCGCGTGGAGCGTCTCGAAGGCCGTCAAATGCGAGAGCCGCGTCGACAGAAAGTGGAACACCACCTGAAGGAAAATCCCCATGACGGCCAGCCCGGCCCCCGCATAGGCCCGGGAAACATTCCGGGGAGCGGAAAGCAGCGCGTCCAAAATCACATACAACCCCAGCATCGGCAGCAGGCTGCACAGGGCCGAAAGGACGGCAAGCCCCCCGGCGACCAGCAGCCGCCTGCGGTTCGCCTTGTTGGGGAGCCCGCACAGTGTCCGCATTCCATTACTCATGGAAACCTCCAAGCCGCGCGGCCATCGGGGCCACGGCGTTATAACGGGCCCTCGCGGCGAGAAGATAGACGGCGGCCGATGCCGACGCCGAAAAAAGCCGCTTCTCCTCAAGGCCCCGCTCTACGTAGTCCTGCAGGTCGCGGACAGTCCGCAGGGCATCGACGCTCCTGTCGTCGAGCATGATGTCGAACGCCTCTTCCACTTCCATCGCCAGTTCGGGCATATCGAGCGCATCCGCCTCCAGATCGGAATGAAAATCGGTGTCCGGCCGAATGGATTCAACCGGAACCTGGAATTGTGCCGCGACGATTTCGTTCAACCGCCTTGCAATAGACATACTTCCGCCTCCTTTGCCAGCCCGTGCGGGTGCCATGCCCGCACGGATGCGGCGTCCTCATTGCTTTTCTTCGCCAAACGCCTTCAGACGAACGAGCAGGTTGGGGGTAATGAAATAATCGCACAGGACCGCGACGATGACGCCTATGGCCACCAAAATGCCCATGTGTACGAAGATGACCATCTTGGAGAAGAGGTAGGCCATAAAGCTGAGGCTCAGGATGCACGAGGTCAGCAGCATGGCCTTCCCGGTGCTCAGGAAGGTACGCCGCACGCTCTCGCGGTAGTTGCCCGTGCGGATGAACTCAAGCTGGCAATGGTTGATGAAATGGATGGTGTCGTCCACCGCCAGCCCGAGCAACATGGGAATGACCGTCACCGTCATCATGTCGAGCGGGATGTTGAAGAAACCCATGATGGCGCATACGAAGAACGCCGGGAGCAGGTTTGGGATCATGGCGATCAGCCCGATCCGCAGGCTGGCGAAGGCCAGAGCCATGATCAGGGAGATGGTGAGCATCGACGTAAAGACCGACTGCACCTGCCCCCAGCTGACGTAGTCCTGAATCTGCGTGAACTGGCACAGCGTGCCGGTCAGGATAACCTTGGCGTCGGGGAACAGCTCGGCCCCCCATGCCTTGATGGCGTTGAGCTCCCGCACGGCCTCGCCCGAATTGTAGTCGTCGATTTCGATCATGATGCGCAGCCGCTTGTACTCGTAGTCTGTCCAGCGTTCGGCTTCCGTGCCCCCGGCGTTCTCGTACAGCAGCAAAATCTGCGCTATCTGCTCCCGGCTGGCGGGGATGGCGTAGTACGCGGGATCGTTGGCGTTGAGCACCATGTTGAGGTCCTTGACCACGTCGAGGACGCTATGCACCTTCTTGGCCAACGGGAATTCCTTGATGCGCTCGGTCAGCGTCTCAAGTTTTTTGAGGGATTCCGGCAGACGGGCCTCGTCCTCGTTCGGGAACTCTATCCCCACGCCAAAAGAGTACAGCGAGCCGAGGGGGGTTTCGCTGATGCTGCAAATGCGGTCGATGTAGGGCACCTCCGTGCCGAAGGAACGGCGAAGGTCAAAGGCCACCTCGACCTTGAACAGGCCGATGACGGACGCGACGACCGCCAGCGCTGCGACGGCGAAGATGGTCTTCGGATAGTCCAGCACCCGGTTGCCCATGCGCTTCATGAGCGCGTCCAGCCAGCCGTCCTTTTTCTTTTCCCGCTCCACGGCGGGCTTATCCTTGCCGTAGGAAAGCAGGACCGGCAGCAGCACGATGGTTAGCACATACAGCAGCATGGTCAGGATAGCTGACGTGGCCCCCACCCAGCGGATGGGCCGGAGGTTCACGAAACAGAACGACAGCAGCGAAACCGCCGTGGTAAACGCGCTGAAGAAGATGGGCCAGCCCGTTTCGCCGGCCGCGTGCTCCAACGACCAGAACCGCAGCCCCGTCCGCTGGAACTCCCATCTGAAAAAGTTGAGAAAGTACAGCGAGTAGCATATCGCCATAGACAGGCTGAGGAAGATGGGCATCAACATGACCATCGGGTCGGTGCTGATGCCGAGCAGCCCCTGCATGCCGAGGACGATGGTCAGCCCAGCCCCTCCCAGAAACAGCGGGAAGACAACGCCGCGCACGCTGCGCAGGACGATGGTGAGCACAACCGCGACGAAGAGCAGCGACAGCCCGATCAGGCGCGGCATCTCCTTGGCCATGAAGTTGCGCTTCTCCAGATTGATGACCGGCCAGCCGGTCGTCTGGGGATGCATGTAGGCGTATTTTTCCTGTCCGGCGATTTCATTCACCTTCCGGCCGATGACCATTTCGATGAACTCGCCGTGCTCGTCCACCGTCCCATCGGGGATGTTTTTCAGGCGCAGCATGATCCACGCGTAGCGTCCGTCTTCCGAAACGAGGCGATCCTTCAGGGAAGGCTTGGCCATGATGGCGCTGCGGATTTTTTCCAGCACCTCCGGCGACTCGGGGATCACGGAAGGAACAATGTCGGAAACGTCGAGCCCCTCTTCCGTGCCCTGCGTGAATTCCATGTCGGTGATGGAAACCACGTCGTCGGCATAAGGCACGCCGTCAAGCAGCTCCTTGCCCATTTCCCGGATGCCTTTCAGCACCTTGGGGGTAAAGACATTGTCCGTCTCCACCAATACGGCGCAGAAATTGTCGTTCCCGAAAATGGACGCCATATAGTCCTTGGCGACCAGCAGGGCGTCCCCCTCGTCAAAGTAGTGGGAGTCGTCCGTGTCGGTCTTCAACTGCTTCAGGCCGTACACGGAGAACGCCAGAACCAGAACCATGAGCACGAGAAACAGATTTCTGCGTTTCAGGATGGCCTTGCTCAGGCCCACAAAACGCTCGTTGATTGCCTCAATGTTCAGCATAGAATCCTCGCTGCGGTCGCATTGCCACGCAGAGCGGCCTCTTTAGAAACTGTAGCGTATCTTTCCCCACACTTGAGAATTGCGCTTGTAGACGCCGTATGAGCCGTCGTCCCCCTGAAACTTGTCCCAGCCCACGGTCAGTTTCAGCCCTTCCCCCAGCTCATAGGAAAGCTGGAGGCGGTTGAAGTATTCCCCATCGTTCACCGAGTAGTAGATCATGTCGGAAACGGTCAGCAGCTCGTTGAAGAAGGTCTTGGACACGTTCAGCGTCGCCTGCGGAGCATGTTCCTTGCAGGTGAGGTTCCGCCTGTAGTCCACGACCCAGTCGTCAAGCACCTGCGCCGTGATCGTCCAGTTCCCGCCGGGTGACCAGTCCACCCCAATCAGGGACTTGAGGACGTCGTGCTTCGCAGGCTGCCCGTCGTCCACGGAAAGGCGGCGCCCCTGAAAGTACGCCGCCTCGCCCCGGAACACGAAGTCCGACCACGGCTTGGCGAAATCAAGACCGTAAATCATGATCCGATAGTACTCAGGCTCCGAAAACATCTCCATGCCCGTATCTCCCACCTGCATCGAATAATAATTGGCGGCGTTGTCGTCCCACGTGTAAAAGGCAGAAAGGGATACGTCGAACCCCGCCATGTAGGAAGACACCTTAGCGGCGAACTCACTGTCCTTCAGCGAATAGGAAGACGGTTCCTTGGCCCCCCTCCAACGCACGGGCATGGGGAATGCGGCGGTGTAGTCCACGGCCCACGGATTGTCCCCCGATGCCAGCTTGGCGGGCTTGAATTCGGGGATCCAGATCAGCTCGGTGATCAGCGTATCGCTCATGATGCGCAGTTTCGCCGCTGTAACCGGGATGCGCATTTCATCAATTTCCCGGTTCAGGTACTCGGTGTAGTCCGTGGGGCAGATGTTGTCGGTGATGCGCACGCCGTCGGCCTTGCCCCAGATGATGAGCTGCCTGCCCAGCCGGAGATCCCATCCGTCGCCCACATGCTCAAGCCATGCCTCGCGCACGGAGAAACCGTCCTCGGACGGGATCGTCCAGTTTTTTTCGGCGTCGATGGAAAGGAAGCCGTACAGCCAGTTGAAATCCCCCTTCATTTCCAGACGCCCGTGCGCCCGGGACGTCACCTCATTGTGCGGAGCATGGGTACGCACGGACTGCAGCAGTTCGATCCAGCCCGTCACGTCGATGCGTTCGCTCCAAAAATCCACGACCTTATCCGCCGCCGTGGACTCGGCCTCCCGCTCTTCAAGACGGCTCCACGCCTCCATTCCGGCGCCCTGCCCGCCCGCATGGGCGCGGCAGGGCAGGCAGAAGACCGCCAGCAGCAGCCAGACGAAAAAGCGTTTGCCGAACATGAACTAACGCGACCCTCGTTGCAGAACCGCCACTTGGAGAAGCGAATCCTCCAACCCCTGATCATAGGTGAACGGGCCGAATTCCATGAGCGTCTTGTGCTCATCAGCGATATTGTTCATCTGCGCGCTCTGCACCGACCAGAACCCCTGCTGCTCCTGCAGCTTTAGCACGTCGTACACGCGGGTGAGCCCCTTCTTTTCATAGTATTCCAGATGCACCACGAGGAGAGTCTTCTTGTCGATCCACACGACCCTGCGAACCACCGGATCGTCCTTGTCCACGGGAATGGACTCGACTTTCCAGCAATCGTACTCCCCGTGCTTCTCCTCGCCCAGCAGGGTATGGGTATCCTTGCTGATGTTGCGTCGGCCCATGTCGATGTCGTCGTACGTGAAGTCGCTGCCCATGAAGAAATCGTTGTTCGCCGCCCCGCTGATCCGGCGCACCTTCTTCATGGAGGGCATGTACAGCCACTTGTCGTCGTCCTTGCCGGGCTCGTCGTAGGTCCACGAAAGGAACCGCGTTCCCTCCACGTCTGCGGGGCTGCGGAACGTGATGAGGGATTTCCGATCCATCCCGTAGTCCTTCGCAATCTGTTCGAGGACGCGGACACGCTGGGAACCGCGCCTATTGACCAGGGTCATGGTCAGCGTCCCCTGCCGGTCGTTGCCATCAGGCCGCTCGCGCATCATGCTGATGACCTGCGTTCCGGTCAGCTCTTCAGCCACGGCGGGAACGGCGGACAAGACGCCGCACATGGCCAGCA
>CAUHBW010000052.1 GCA_959604115.1 uncultured Bilophila sp.
TGGGAGGGAGAGGGGTTTGGGGAGAGGGGAGGGAACCCTTTTGCAGAAGAATTCCCTCCCCTCTCCCCAATCTCGAAATCCTTGCCTTATTTCTTCCGCTTGCGTTTGCGCTTGGGGCGGAGGCCCTCTTCGAGCGTCTCCATGTCGCCGTCGTTGAGTCCGCCCGCGCCGTCCTCGGAAAGCTCGTCCTCGTCGGCGAAGGCGTCGTCAATGGTGTCCGGATCGGCCATGACCACCATCAGCTCGTCGTGCGGACGAGACTGGACGGGCTTGTTCTCCGGCTTGCCGTCGGGACGCGGCGGCGCGTCGGGCCGACGGGGATCAAGCGCCTGCCACTCGTCAAGCGTCAGCTCAAGCTCCTCGTTGGTATCCGTCAGCAGGGCCACGCTGTTGCGGAACATGTTGGCGCGCAACACCTTCATGGGGCCCTTGTTGGTCTGGTACCGCTTGCCGAGGCGCGGGCAGCTGCTGTGGAAAATGTCGTAATTCTCCTGCTCGTAGCTGAGGCAGCACAGCAGACGCCCGCAGATGCCGGAAATCTTGGACGGGTTCAGGAACAGGTTCTGTTCCTTTGCCATCTTGATGGTGACGGGAACGAACTTGCGGAGGAACCGGCGGCAGCAGCAGACCATGCCGCAACTGCCCACCGCGCCGAGCATCTGCGTTTCATGGCGGACGCCGATCTGGCGCAGCTCGATGCGGGTGTGGTACTCGCGCACGAGATCCTTGACCAGTTCACGGAAGTCGATGCGGGTCGGCGCGGTGAAGTAAAACACCAGCTTGCTGCGATCGAAGAGGACTTCCACATCGACGAGCTTCATATCGAGCTGGCGTTCCCGGATGCGCGACTCGCAAAACTTGTGCGCGGCGTAGGTCAGCGTATCGTTTTCTTCCGCCGTGATCTGGTCTTCGTCCGTCACCTTGCGCAGGATATCCCGGACGCCGTCGGGAGGAAGGTCTTCGGGCAGGCGGTCCACAATGGACATCACCGTGGCGATGCCGAGGCCCTGCCCCGTTTCCGCGAGCACGCGATCCCCCCGATCAACGAAGGGATCCTCGCAGTAGAAAAAGTATATTTGTCCGTAATGACTGAATTTAATACCGATTATGCGCTTCATGTATGGATGGTGTCCGTCACGGGGCGAACCGCGTAAAGGTTGGAATAGATCCCTCTCTTTTCCGTCATTCCCGTGGCCGTGTCAATCATTCCCCGACGCTGGATTTTGCCGCCGCGCTGCGGTATGCAGCAGGTTCCACGTTCGATCCCAAAACACGGAGGCTCCCATGCTCAATCGCGAACAGGCTCTGGAACTGCTGCTGGCGCTCGGCCCGGAAAAACACCTTGTCCAGCACGCGCTGGCGTCGGAAGCCGTCATGCGCGCCCTCGCCCGGCATCTGGGGCAGGACGAGGAAGTCTGGGGGCTGACCGGCCTGCTGCACGATCTCGACTATCCTCTCACCCATGACGACCCAGCGAAGCACGGCCTCGTCGGAGCCGACCGCATCGGAGACGGCCTGCCCGAAGAAGCCCTGCACGCCATCCGCGCGCACAACGGCGAAATGACCGGCGTAGCGCCGTCCACCGCCTTCGACTACGCCCTGCGCTGCGGGGAAACCGTCACCGGACTGGTCGTCACGGCGGCGCTCGTGCGCCCCACGGGCATGGAGGGCATGCAGGCCTCCAGCCTCAAGAAAAAGATGAAGGACAAGGCGTTCGCCGCCAGCGTCAACCGCGACTGCATCCGCCAGTGCTCCGAGCTCGGCATGGAGCTCGGGGACTTTCTCACCCTCGCCATCGGGGCGATGGCCGAAATCGACGAAGAACTCGGGCTGAAAAAATAGCTTCCAACCGTCGTCCCGCCCTCAGGCCGGACCGCCTCCGCCGGGCGCGGCCTTTTGTCCGCGTCCCCGCGAGGCGGGATACGGCGCAAAAAAAGAAGGGGAAGCTCCGATGCGAAGCGTTCCCCTCCCTTTTCGGAATCGGTCGAAAGCGATCAGCAATTCCTGTTGCAGTGGAATTCGTCGTCCATCCAGTATTCGAGCGGCATGGCCTTCTTGAGATTTTCGATGAGCACCTTTTCCTGTTCGGCGTCCATCCGGTGAAGCCGGACGTACACGTGGCTGGACCCTTCCTGCGACTTGCCGCGAGAGGTCAGCACGGAAAGGACGTTTCCGCCGTTGTTGCTGATGGCCTCGAAGATGGGCGTCAGAACGCCGGGCTTGTCGGGCAGCAGAAAGGCGAGCTGGAGGCCGCCCTTGCCCGCGCCGCAGAAGTCCACCAGCACGCGGAAGATGTCATGGTCGGTGATGATGCCCACGAGTTCCCCGGAGCCGTCCACGACCGGCAGGCCGCCGATGCCCTTGTCTTCCATGAGCAGCGCGGCGTCGTCCACGGCGTCGGTGTCATACACCGTGACCGGATCGGAGGTCATGATGTCTTTGATCTTCACTTCGGAAAGGAGATAGTACAATTCGTGCATATCGAGCGTCGTGGCCTTGGAAGGAGAGGCGGCCCGAATGTCCCGATCGGAAACGATGCCGACCACACGCTTCCCGTCGAGCACGGGCAGACGCCGGATGTTATGATCCTTCATCAACTTCGACGCCTTCAGCATGGATGTGTCAGGGGTCACTGTGATGACCTCCTTGGTCATCCACTCACGAATCAGCATGGGAACCTCCTTGAAGAGCAAACCGGGAGTTACGAGGGTTAGGGAACGCTTTTTGAGCACTCCGAATCTACACGATTTCACGGCGTCGCACAATGCCGGAAGGCGAAGAGGCACGTCCGCTGGCGTATCAGGAAAAAGCGTGCTATCCGAACACGATGATACCTTCCGACCTGATGCCGTTCTGGATGACGCTGGGCCGTCCGCTCACGCGGCTGCTGTTCGCCATGTGCCTCGGCCTGCTCATCGCCAACGTGGTGGAGGCCCTGCGCTGGACGCGTCCCCTCGCCCGCCTTTCCGCGCCGCTGGTGCGGCTGGCCCGGCTGCGCGAAGTCGCCGGGGCGTCGTTCTCCATGGCCTTCTTTTCTCCCGCCGCCGCCAACGCCCTGCTGTCCGAAAGCCACGCCAAGGGCGAACTGAGCCTGCGCGAACTGGTGCTCGCCAACCTGTTCAACAGCCTGCCCGCCTACATGGTGCACCTGCCCACCATGCTGTTCATGCTCTGGCCCGTGCTTGGGGCCCCGGCGCTGATCTACACGGGGCTGACCCTTGCAGCCGCCACGCTGCGGACCCTGTTCACGGTGGGGCTGGGGCACTTCCTGCTGCCGCCTCTTGAGGGCGCGCAGTGCGCCGAATGCCGTCTCCCGCAGGAAAAGGTGACGCTGAGAAGCGCGGCGGCCAAGGCGTGGAAGCGGTTCCGCCGCCGTCTGCCCAAGCTGGTCCTGTTCACCATTCCCGTCTATGTGGTCATGTACGTGATGCAGCACTACGGCCTGTTCCGCGCCGCCGAGGCGTGGCTGTCCGACCACACGCCGTGGATCGGGTTCATCCGTCCCGAGGCGCTCGGCATCGTGCTCCTGAGTCTCGCCGCCGAAATCGGGGCCTCCCTGTCCGCCGCCGGTTCGGCGCTGCACATGGGCGGGCTGACCTCTTCCGAAGTCATCGTGGCCCTGCTCGTCGGCAACATCCTGTCCACGCCCATGCGGACCATCCGGCATCAGTTTCCGGCCTATGCGGGCTACTACAGTCCCGGTCTGGCCCTGAAGCTCATCGTCTGCAACCAGCTTCTGCGGACCCTCACCATGATCGGGGTGACGTGGGCGTACTGGCGGCATGTTTCAGGATAGGAAAGGAAAAGGAAGTAAGGCAAGAAAATCGTCAGGTTATATTTTTAGAAATTTTTTTGTAAAAAATGCTTGCCAAGAAGCGCGAACTCGCTTATTAAATGTCCTCGCTGCTTCGGTAGCAACTCATGGCAAGGTAGCTCAGTTGGTCAGAGCATACGGTTCATACCCGTAGTGTCGAGAGTTCAAATCTCCCCCTTGCTACCAGAATGCAATCCCGAAAGGGATGGAATATCCCGGAAACCCGTCAGCGGGTTTCCGGGTTTTTCTTTATCCGGCGAAGACCGCCGAAAGCCCGCGCTATCCGCCCCGGGGCGAACGAATACGAGACCTTTGTACTCTCCGCCACGACTGCCTTTATGATGTCCAACCGCAGGCGCGCAAAGACGGACTCCGCCGAAAGCGCATTCGTTGCAAGCCGCGGGCATCCCGGGGCGGCTGCAAGACACCGCTCCCTGCGGGCCGGTTGCCTCACGTCACCGCGCCATCAGCGCGAACACGCCCCATCCAAGATATTCGCGCGTGCATGCCGCGTAGCGTCTTGGCTCCAGAGCCAGCAGGACGCGAATTTCTTCCGCGAAGTCGTCGCCGGGATTCGCTTCGAGCCATCGCCGCATGGTAAGCCACTTGGCCGCCTCATACCTGTCCCAGCCTTCCTGATCAGCCAGAACCATTTCCACGACGTCGTAGCCGAGATCCCCGAAAGACGCGAGAAGTTCCGGGAGCAAGAGGAAGTCGGAGATGGCGTTGGCGTGGCATCCTCCGGCGACGTCTTCCGTCGGCGGCAACCGCAGCCAGTAAGGCTCGCCGATGAGGATAATCCCTCCGGCGCACAGGCTTTTCGCTAGTAGTTCGATGGTGCCGGCGACGCCTCCGCCGATCCATGTGGCGCCGACGCAGGCCGCCACGCCGACCTTTTCGCCCGTGACGTAACCGGCGGCGTCATCATGGATGAACGTGACCCGATCGGCGACTCCGAGTTCCCGGGCACGACGTTTCGCCTGCTCGGAAAACAACCGGCTCATATCGACGCCGACGCCGGTGATGCCGTAATCCCGCGCCCAAGTGCACAGCATCTCGCCGGAACCGCTGCCGAGATCGAGAATGCGAGTCCCCGATTCCAGACGCAGCGCGGTGCCGAGCGTGGCGAGCTTTTCCGCCGTGAACGGGTTATGGATGCGGTGAGCGCTTTCGGTAATGGTGAAGATGCGTGGAATGTCCAATGAAGAAACTCCTTTTATCGGTTGAAGAGGAACTGCGGCATGCCCGCAGCGGCTGCGGCAAATACCCTTTTCGATGTCACGCCGCAGCCTTGCCGTTTCGGAGCGTCGCTCCGGCATTCCGCAATGATTCTGAGCATCTCCACGCCCCTTGCGGTGAAGATGCGAAGGACATTACAGCGCGCAGGCCCTGAATGCACCCTACTTGTTGTTTCAGAAAGGAAAAAGCGCCCCGAGCGAATTCGGGACGCTTTCCTTTCAGCGGTTTTTACCGGCGTTGAGAATTTTATATATGGCCTTTTCCGACAAGCAATACCGTTCCGCCAAGTCGCCGACGGAACGCCCGGCCAGACGTTCGGCCAGAATATTCCTGTTCCTTTCCCGGAGAGCGTTTCTCGTCTCCGTGGTTGCGCCCCACGGGAGCCTGTTCTCCGTTCTGCGCGGAATGTACAGATACTCGCCGTCTATATACTGTTGAACCGCATGCAACAAATCATGCGGCAATACCTCGTTCGCCTTTTTATAGCTCATTACGCTCCTCCCAATGGCATATCAGGATCGAGCAGGAGCTATTGCCTAAAACGCGGTCATGTTACGCAATAGCTCCTGCTATGCGTAACGGGCACTATCCAGTGAGCTGAACATCTGTTTTCCTTGTTGGAGATTTGTTTAGTTTTGAATATAAATATGTTAAGCATTCCTGTCAACGTTTGGGGACGGCGGATGAGCGCATGCCGCGCCTGTACGGAAACGGCATCCAGCCTATGGAAGTTCCGGGGCGGCTGCGGACGACGCGCCCATGTCCTCCAGAGAGCGCGACGGAGGCGGAACCCCGGTCGGCGGGTCGCACCACGCGGGAAGGCGCGAGAACAGGCCGAGCATGCGATAACGGTCCTCGTCCGGGAACACGCCCGCGCCGCACCGCTCAAAGACGATCCCGGCCCACGCCCTGCCCGCCTCCGCGAACGAATGCGGATCGGCCTCGTATCGTTTCCGGGCTCGCACCTGAATATCGTAGGACGCCAGGTGGTCGTATGTCGGAGCCGCCGCCATGACGCTCTGCCAGAACAGCGCGTACTCGTCCTCGCGCTCCCGGGCCGCGCCCGCATCGCCTTCTCCGTAATGCTCCATGTAGGCATCGCTCAGGCATTGCCGAAACGCGGCGCTCCGCTCCGGGGACGTGCCTTCCGGCAACAGAAGCTGCCCGAAGCTCCCGAAAGTCCGGGCGTTGGTTTCCGTCCGTTCCGTGAGGGGAACATGGACATGCATCAGGCAGCACCCCGCCAACAGTCCCGCACCCAGTAAGGCCAAAACGTTTCGCATGACGCCCTCCTCGGTATTCCGGGCGGTTCCGCCGGAATGCCCTCGTTATTTGCGGTTTCGCCGCGCGGCGTTTCCCCAATGGGCGAGGGCAAGAGCCAGCTCGCGCACGTCGATGGGCTTGGTAAGATGCGCGTCCATTCCGGCGGCGAGGCTGCGCTCCTCGTCCCCACGCATGGCATGGGCGGTCATGGCGAGAATGGGGACGCTCCGGCCTTCCGGCAGGCCGCATTCCCGGATGCGCCGCGTGGCGTCGTAGCCGTTCAGCACCGGCATCTGCACGTCCATCAGGATCGCGTCGAAGCCCTGCTCCCTGAGGAACAGCTCCACGGCCTCCAGACCGTTGTTCGCCACGCTGGTTTCCACATGAAAACGCGACAGCATATTGATGACGACGTACTGGTTGATCTCATTGTCCTCGACGACGAGTACCCGCAGGCCCTCAAGTTCCGCGAGCGGAAGACGCTCGTCGGGAACGTCGTTCCCGGAGTACAACGCTCCGAGATCGCTGCGCGGAGCCTCCTCGGACAACGGAAACGCCAGCTCCACCCGAAACGTGCTGCCTCCGTTGAGGCGACTCCCCACGGACAGGGTGCCGTCCATCAGATCGACGAGCCGCTTGCTGATGGCGAGCCCGAGGCCCGCGCCGCCGTAACGCCGGGTGTTCGTGTCGTCCACCTGCACAAACGGCTTGAAGATGCGCTCAAGATCCTCCTCGGCGATGCCGATGCCGCAGTCGCGCACGATGAACGCCAGCCGGGTCCGCTCCGCCGTGCTCTCGACGGCCCGCACCTCGACTTCGACCGTCCCCTCGTCGGTAAACTTGACCGCGTTGTTGCACAGGTTCAGCAGCACCTGCCGGACGCGCAGGGGGTCCCCCATCAGCCGCAGGGGCACGTCAGGCCCGATGTCCAGACTGAAGTCCAGCCCCTTTTCCTCCGCGCCCTGCCGGACCACGGCGGAAAGCACGCCGAGTTCCTTTTTCAGATTGAACGGGACGCACTGGAGATCCAGACTGTTGGCCTCGACCTTGGTCAGATCCAGAATGTCGTTGAGGATGCCGAGCAGGGCCGTGCTCGAATCGCTGATCCGCGAGACGTACTCGTACTGCTGCGGCGTAAGCTCCGTCTTGAGGGCCAGATAGGACAGTCCGATGATCGCGTTCATGGGCGTGCGAAGCTCGTGGCTCATGTTGGCGAGGAAGGCCGACTTCGCGCGGTTGGCGGCTTCGGCGGCCTCCTTCGCGGCGCGGAGTTCGGCTTCGTGCCGCCTGTGCTCGGTGATGTCGGCGGTGTAGCCCACCGTGCGCATCGCGTCGCCGTCCCGCGAAAACTCGCACTCGAAATCAAACCAGACCTGCCCCCGTTCGGGATGCCGGATCATCAGCTCGAAACGCTCGCAGGCTCCGGAACGCCATACCGAACGTCGCAGGAACTCCAGCACGCGCCCCCGGCATTCCGGCGCGATCCGCCGCCACAACCGCCGGAAGCCGGAGAGGGAAACGTCGGCGTCGGTCATGCCGAACTGCCGGAAAAAAATCTCGTTGGCGGAAAACGTGATCATCTTTCCGCGCACGCACTCGAACACGCCGATCCGCCCGATGCGACAGGCCGTCTCGAAGCGCGCGAGGTTTTCGCGCACCTGCCCGCGCATGGTTTCCAGCTCGCTGACGTCCTGATGGTAGCCCTTCAGGACGGAACGCGTCCCCCCGCTTTCCACCCTCCTGCCGCCGCACCGCACGAAAATGGGACCCCGCGCGGGATGGTGCCACAGATACTGGACTTCCTGTTGCTGCCCGGTGGACAGCATCTTCTCCACGCACTCGTCCACGGCCCGCCCGTACTCCGGGTCCACGCGGGAATACCAGTGCCGGAAGCACGTCTCGGGCGAAGGATGCGCCTCCAGTCCGAGCAGTTCCAGCATGCTGCCGTTGGCCATCATCCGGTGCGCATCTCCCCGCCCATCGACGGATATGGCCCAAAGCCCCGTCTTGCCGTTCCGCAGGGCTTCGCCCATCCATTCGGGACTGTTGAATATCCCGGCATCAATTCCCATACGTTCTCCCCGACGTCCCGTCCGGACTATCGATCCGAGCCTTCCGATGCGATCTCCCGCAAGGCGGAGACGTCACGGATGGCGATATCCTTTCCTTCCAGCTCCACCAGCCCCGCCTCGGCGAACCGGGACAACTGGCGGGAAAGCGTTTCACGGGCCAGCCCGAGCAGATTCGCCAGCACTTCGCGGGACACGCCGAGCCGGATGACGTCCGTGCCTCCAATCTGCCGCCGGTGCAGCAGATAGGTGGCGAGCCGCCCAGCCGCGCCGCCCTGCCCCTGCGCCGCCAGCTTGTGGGCGAACATCCGCAGACGCAGCGACAAGGCCGCCAGCATCCGCAGGGCCAGTTCCGGGTTTTCCGTCACCAGAGCGAACAACGCCTCGGCCGACACGTACAGGGTTTCCACCTCGTCCACGGCGACGGCGGACGCGGGGAAGGTGCCCCGCTGAAACATGGCGGCCTCGCCGATGGTATTGCCCTTGCGGACGAGGTGCAGCACCGTTTCCCGCCCGTCGGGAGCGAATCGGATCACCTTCACGACGCCACGCAGCACGACGTGCATGCCGTCGGCCCGCTCGCCCTCCCGGAACAACGCCGTGCTCCGTGCAAACGTCCGCATCCGGCATCCGTGGGCAAGCCGTTCCCGCTCGGCGGGGGAAAGCGGCTCAAACAACGGCAACGCCCCAAGCACTTCCAGTTTTTCCATCAAGATGCTCCCGTTCGCTCACCCGTTTCGGCACAAGTACACCGGACACCTCCGAAGACGCAAGAGCATCACGCGGAATACCGCATACCACCCCTCCCGCGAATACGAAACGTCCCGTTTTCCGGCTCCTCCGCCGTTCGGTTTTCGGCGGGCCCCCGAAAAACGGAAACGCCGGAGCGGCCATTCCGTTCCGGCGTACATGCCCAGTCGTTTCAACGTGTTTCCGTCCATCCTCAGAACAGGGATTCGATAAACGCAAAAATTTAGGGGGATGAGGGGAGGGGCCCTTCTCCCCTCCCTCGAATGGCTTACCCCAGAATAGCCTTCAGGTCTCCGTCGGGCGTGGAAATGGGCTTGATGCCCCACTTCTCCACGAGCAGGTTAAGGATGTCGGGCGAGACGAACGCCGGAAGGCTCGGTCCGAGCCGGATGTTCTTCACGCCGAGGGCGAGCAGGGTCAGCAGGATCGCCACGGCCTTCTGCTCATACCACGACAGCACCAGCGACAGCGGAAGGTCGTTCACGCCGCACTTGAGCGCGTCGGCCAGTGCCAGCGCCACCTTGACCGCCGAGTAGGCGTCGTTGCACTGCCCCACGTCCATAAGGCGCGGGAACGGCCCGATCTTGCCGAGATCCTTGTCGAAAAAGCGGAACTTGCCGCAGGCCAGCGTCAGAACGAGGGTGTCCGCCGGGGTCTTCTCCACGAATTCCGTATAATAGTTGCGGCCCGGCTTCGCGCCGTCGCAGCCGCCCACGAGGAAGATGTGGCGCACGGCGCCGGACTTCACCGCGTCAAGCACGGCGGGAGCGGCGTCCAGCAGGGTCTTGCGCCCGAATCCGACCGTCACGTCCTTGCCCGGCGCGTCTTCCGCAAAGCCGGGAAGTTCCAGCGCCTTGAGCACGAGCGGCGCGAAGTTCCGATCCTTGATGTGGACGAGGCCGGGCCAGCCCACGATGCCGGACGTGAACACCTTGTCCCCGTAGTTCTTGGGGTTCTGGATACAGTTGGTCGTGAACAGCACCGCGCCGGGGAAGTCGGGCAGTTCCTTCTGCTGGTTCTGCCACGCCGTGCCGTAATGCCCGACCAGATGCGGGAACGCCTTCAGCACCGGATAGCCGTGCGCGGGCAGCATTTCGCCGTGGGTATAGATGTTGATTCCCGTGCCCTGCGTCTGCTTGAGCAGTTCGTACAGGTCTTCGAGATCATGGCCGGACACGAGGATCGCCTTGCCCTGACGGTGCCCGAGGGACACCTGCGTGGGCACGGGATCGCCGAACGCCCTGGTGTTCCCGGCGTCGAGCAGCTCCATCGCCCGAAGGTTCGCCTTGCCGCAGCGCAGCACGAGGTCCAGCCACTCCTCAAGGCTCCGCGCCTTGTCCGGGGTTCCGTCCTTGTCGGGCATCCCGGCGGCGAGCGCCTCGTACACGAAGGCGTTCAGCTCGGGGTCGCGCTGCCCGAGGATCGAGGCGTGATCCGCGTAGGCGGCCACGCCCTTCAGACCGAACAGCAGCATCTGCATGGCCGACCGGATGTTCGGGTCCGCGTTGAAATGATCGATCCCGGCCTGAACCTTGAGAAGTTCCTGAAAATCAGCATCCAGAGCGGCCTCGCCGGCATCTGGCCGACAGCCGAGCCGTTCGGCGAGCTCCTTGCGGCGGCGGATGGCCTCCCTGGCGACAGCCTCAAGCGCGGCGTAATCGAAATTCACGTTGGTCAGGGTGGCGAACAGCGCCCGCACCGTAAAATCGTCCGTATCCTGATCGACAATGCCCTTGGCGCGGGCCTTGAGCGCCGTGCGGGACAGCAGCCGCAGCGCGTAGATCACATGGTCCTGAAGATCGGCTACCGGGGCCTGCTTGCCGCAAACGCCCATGATCGTACAGCCCGTGCCTTTCGCGGTCTGTTCACACTGATTGCAAAACATGGAAAGCCTCCCGGGTTGGGGGTAGAATGTCATCGTCTTTTCACAGACTTTTCCATACTATCCAAAAAAGGCAGTGACAGGGATCACAATCATGGACCAGACCTCAAAAAATCATGCGCCGGACGCCTCGGCTTGACAAGGATCTCGCGCGCCGGATAGAAAACGTAGTTCAGCCGGTTTCACGCCGGGCCATCCCATCCGCAGCGCATCCGCGCCTGCCCCGGAGTTCGCCTCACCATGATATGCAAACGCTGCAAGTCCGCCACGGCCATCATTTCCCTGCCGAGCCACAACACCGGATTCTGTGAAACCTGTTTCCGGGACTTCTTCACCGCGCAGGTCGCCCGGGGCATCGAAACCGGAAAGCTGTTCACGCGCGAGGACCGCATCCTCGTCGCCCTGTCCGGAGGCAAGGATTCCCTGTCCCTCATGCTCGAACTCTCGCGGCAGGGCTACGACGTGACCGGCCTGCACATCGACCTCGGCATTCCCGGCACGTCCGAAATCGTGCGCGGCGTCATCGAACGCTTCTGCGACAAGCACGGCTTCAGGCTGATCGTCAAGGAAATGGCCAGAGAGGGACTCGCTATCCCGCTGGTGAAGCAGCGTCTCAAGCGGCCCATCTGTTCGGCCTGCGGCAAGATCAAGCGTCACTATTTCAACAAGACCGCGCTCGAAGAAGGCTTCACCGCCCTTGCGACCGGGCACAACCTCGACGACGAGATCGCCCGCCTGTTCAGCAACACGCTCCGCTGGGACGTCGGCTATCTGTCGGATCAGGGCCCGCGCCTCGACGGCGAGGACGGTTTCGCGCGCAAGGTCAAACCGTTCTGGCGATTGACCGAGTTCGAGACGGCGACCTACGCCTTCCTCAACGAAATCGAACACCACCACACGCCCTGCCCCTACAGTTCCGGGGCGAGCTTTACCTATTACAAAGGGTTGTGGAACCAGCTCGAAGAGGAGATGCCGGGCCGCAAGCTCTCCTTCTATGTGGATTTTCTCAAACGCGGGCGTTCCGCCTTCACCGCGCTGGAAAAGGAGGAGGGCGACGCGCTTTCCCCCTGCTCCGTCTGCGGATACCCCACGTCCTCCGGCGTCTGCGGCGTCTGCCGCATCCGGGAAGCCGTCAAGGAAAAAGAATAGGGAGTGAAGATTGGAAGGGGGAAGGGAACCTTTCTGAAGAAAGGTTTCCCTCCCCCGATCAAAACCTCCCCATTACTTACCAACACGTTCGACCATATAGAATCCCCGTTCGCCGGTCTTGGGGAGGCCTGGCGGGCGGGGCGACGGGTCTGGAAGAAAAAAACGTGGGGGGACGGAAAGGGCGTTTCCGTCGGGCGTCGGCGTCCCTTACGCCGAATCAAGGGAATTCCCTGTGGAGACAGTATGAGCATCAAGCAGCGATTCGAGCAGGAGCCGATCTATCTCATGGACGGATCGGCCTTCGTATACCGGGGATTCTACGCCAACCAGAGCATGCAGCGTTCGGACGGGTTCCCGACCAGCGCGCTGTTCATCGTGGCCCGCATCCTCATGCGCATTCTCCGGGAGGAGCAGCCGAAGCATTTCGCGTTCGTGCTCGACGGGCACGGACCCAACTTCCGGCACGAGCTGTTCCCGCTGTACAAGGCCCAGCGCAGCGCAACCCCGGAAGACCTCATCCGCCAGATCGATCCCATCCACCGGCTGATCAGGGCTCTCGGGCTGCGCCTTGAGGTATCCGACGGCTGCGAGGCCGACGACTGCCTCGCCTCCCTCGCGCGACGTTACCGCGACGAACGCCCGGTGATCCTCGTCGCCACGGACAAGGATCTCAAGCAGTGTCTCCACCCCAACGTCATGATGTGGGACCCCGCCAGCCGCGATGAAAAAATCGTCACCCTCCAGAGTTTCGAGGAGGAAACCGGACTCACGCCCACCCAGTGGCCCGACGTGCAGGCCATCATCGGTGACTCCAGCGACAACATTCCCGGCATCCGCGGCGTAGGCCAGAAGACGGCGGAAAAGCTGTTCCACGACTACCCCTCGCTGGAGGCCATCCGCGACGGTTTCGAGGACATGAAGCCCGCCCTCAAGAAAAAGTTCGACGGGCAGCTTGAAGCCATGTTCCTGTACCGCCAGCTCACCACGCTGGATACCTCCCGCTGCGAATCCCTCACCCTCGACGCCATGCGCGTGCGTCCGGTGAACCGGCAGGAAGCCGCCACCCTCCTCCGTGAATTCGAGCTCAACTCGCTGGAACGCGAACTCGCCACGCTCATCCGCGACGGTCGCGTCGCCGTGGAACAGGATTCTACGGACGTGGCGAACTTCGGAAAGAAAGACGGAACGATGCGCCAGCTTTCCCTGCTCGACACGCCCAAGGCCGAACCGCGTCCGCGTCTCCGGGACGCTTCCGATCCCTTCTTCGACGCGCTGGCGGGCAACGTGGCGGCGATCCTCGGCGGACACAACGAGCTTGCCGTCGCCGTCGGGGACAAGGAGGCCGTCTACGTCGGCCCCACGGCCCCGCTGGTGGATCGCCTGCTCGAAGCCGAACTCGTCATCGCGCCGGACGTCAAGGCCCTCCTGCACACGCACGAGGACTGGCGGCGCATCCCCCCGGCGCAATGGTTCGACCTCGGCCTCGCCAGCTACCTGCTGGAGCCGGAGGAGCGCGACTACGGCTGGCCCAAGCTCTCGGCCCGCTGGGGCACGGCGCTGGGGCTTTCGGCGGCGAACCCCGGCCTGCTCGCACTCGCCATAACCGATCACCTGATGAAGCGTCTCTCCGGGGCGCACCTCATCGAGCTGATGAAGGCGTTGGAACTGCCGCTGATACCGGTGCTCGCGGACATGGAGAGCGCGGGCGTCAGGCTCGACGCCGAAGCTCTCGCCGGATTCCTTGAGGAAGTGCAGAAAGACCTC
>CAUHBW010000053.1 GCA_959604115.1 uncultured Bilophila sp.
CAACACACAGGACACACGCTAATGAAAGAGAAAAAACAGCCCATTGTGCTTGATCTTGACATCTTCATCCATCTGATGACCAGCGCCTACCGCGAAGGCTTCAAGGCGGGGGCCGAGCAGGCCAGTTGCTCCCACGACATCGAGTGCGCGTCCGCCGTGACCCAGTTCCGCTACGGCATGCTCGACATGCTCAAGGAACCGGAAAACACCATACAGCATTAGCCTCGGCCTCCTCCCGGAAGCCTCCCCATAGAAACGCCCCCGTGTTCCGGCATGCCGGAAGGCGGGGGCGTCGTCGTGGGCGCGGGACGTCGAACGGCTCCCCGCGCGTCGCCGGGGCACGAGCGGGCGCAAGAGGCGTACGCAAGCCGCCGACGGCCTCACGGGCCCGCGCGGCGACGTGGAAAACGATCCGTTGCGAAAATCACATCATACGCCGTCCCGTCCGCGCGCGGCGGCCCGGCGCATACTGAACGCGGATGCGGCGCAAAGGCTCAACAGGCGGCGCGGCCCGCCTTTTTGGACCGGTACATGAGGGCGTCGGCGCGGCTCAGAGTGCCGTGCAGGCTGCCGCCGTCGAGCGCGGGATCGTACTCCGCCAGCCCGTAGGCGAAGGTGATGGGCTGGCCGTTCACCTCCACGCGCGAACAGGCCATGTGGAACAGTTCAAGCTCGCGCTCCAGCCGTTCCCGGTCCTCGTCCGCGAACAGGGTGACGAATTCGTCCCCGCCGATGCGGTAGGCGTTTCCCCGCCGCATCGGCTCCTCGCGGATCAGCAGGTGCGCCATGCGTCTGAGATAGGCGTCGCCCGCCGCGTGGCCCCATGTGTCGTTGATCCGCTTCATGTTGTTGAGATCGTACAGCACGATGCCGATCCGGCGGGAGAGGTTCCGCTCCAGCGCCTTGAGTTCCAGCTCGAAGGCGGCGCGGTTGCCGATGCCGGTGAGCACGTCGGTATAGGCGAGCTTCTTGTAGAAGGGCGTGGCGAGCCGCCGCAGGCACGCCACCGTGACCAGCGTGCAGACCGTCACGATGACCGCCGCCAGCGCGCCGCTGTAGAGCATCGCCCTGATCTTGCTCGCATACACGACGTCCGCGTTGAATTCCATGACCACGGCCCCGACGGGCACGGCCTCGCCGTAGGTGCAGACGGGCGTGCAGGTGAGGAAAATCGCGCCCCACTCCGTGTTCAGCACCTGATCCGACTCGATGAACCGGCCCGAAAGGCAACTGTCCAGCATGGGCCGGATGTCCGGCTCGATGAGATCGCCCGGATTGCGGAAATCCTCCGAGCCCATCGGCAGGCCGTCCACCAGATAGATGGGCTGGCCCTCGGCGTTGTTTTTGGCGGTGTACAGGTAGCGGACGTTGGCGATCTGCCGGATGTCGTCCAGCGTCGCCTGCATTTCCACATAGGAATCCCGCCTGACGTCCTCGGGGCCGTTGATGTGGACGAAGCTGCCTTCCGCCAGATGCTTTTGGGCGTAGTCGTTCACCACGCGCGCCCGCGACCGGACGTCCTCCAGCAGCGCGCCGTTCATCATCCAGTACAGGATCGCGAACACGGAAACGGACGCCGCCAGAATCGCCAGCGCGACCGCAAGGACGATCTTCTTTTCGGAACCGTACCAGTCCGTCTTTCCAAACGTTCCCATACCTTCTCCCGCAACTCTCTGTTCCAAAAGCGATTTCAGTTGGATATCGTTTGGCAACATGGGATAAATCCCGCGCCGTGTCAATGGGTTGCGCCGCATTTCCCATAAAGTCGGGGGTAGGCGCGGGGCGAAGATTCCGGTACAGTCCCGCCAAAAGGAGTTCGCATGCCCACCATCACCGGAACCTATCTCGGCGGCCTGCGGGTGGAGTCCACCCACGTCGCCAGCGGCGCGCGCCTCATCACCGACGCGCCCGTGGACAACAACGGCAAGGGAGAAGGCTTTTCCCCCACCGATCTCTGCGCCACGGCTCTGGCCACCTGCGCCATGACCATCATCGGCATCTACGGCAAGCTGCACGGCGTGGACGTCGAGGGAACGCGCATCGAGGTCACCAAAACCATGAGCGCAGACCCCCGCCGCATCGGCAGGCTGGAAGTCGTGTTCGACATGCCCGACCGCCCCTATACGGACAAGCAGAAAACCATGATCGAACGCGCGGCGCACACCTGCCCCGTGCATTTGAGCCTGCACCCGGACGTCGAACAGACGTTCACGTTCCGCTGGAAACGCTAGCCCGGAAAAACGCCCCGCAACGGATCTCCGCCCGGAGCCGACGAAACGGGCTCCGGTTCCGCCGCGCCGCCCGTTCTCCCGGAAGGCCGCGCCCGGACGGCGGCGAGCGTTCCGCACGGGCGGAGGACCTTTTCCGAAGAGGGATTCTCCCGACAGGGCCGAATCGCCGCGCGCGGGCGGAAGGCGCGGCCTTCCGCAAGCCTTGAGGCCGCCGTGCGCCGCAGGAGACATCCCGCACGGGTCGCCTCCGGGGCCGTGCGCTCCGCAGCGTCCGCCCGCGCGGATTCTCCCGGCCCGGCGACGGCCCGAAACCTCCCGCGTCCGCGCGGGCCATCCGACGCCGCACCTTCGCGGATCGGCCAACTTCTTGCATACAATGAGGATTTCATGAAAAGCATCATCGCGACGAACAAGGCCCCGGCGGCCATCGGCCCCTATTCGCAGGCCGTGAAGTCCGGCAACACCCTCTACGTGTCCGGGCAGATCGGCATGGACCCCGCCACCGGCGCGCTGGTCGAAGGCGGCGTCGAGGCGCAGACCGCGCAGGCCCTCGCCAACATGAAGGCCATTCTCGCGGAAGCGGGCGCGACGCCCGCCGCCGTGGTCAAGACCACCGTGTTCATCGTAGACATGGCCCAGTTCCCGCTGGTGAACGCCGTCTACGCGCAGACCTTCCCCGCCGACGCCCCGGCGCGCTCCTGCGTCGCCGTCGCCGAACTGCCCAAGGGCGCGCTCGTCGAAATCGAAGCCGTCGCGGAACTGTAGCCGCCTTCCCGTGGGCCGCTCGCGGGCACGGGCACGCAACGGAGAAGAACCGCTTCCCCATCGTCCGCACGGGCACGGGCGGGCCGGGTGCGGCATCCCCCGGCTTCCCCGCGCGTCCGCGCGGACCCGACCCTGCGCGGCCTTGAGCGGAAATACGGCTACAAGGGAGCCTCGCGGCCGCGCCCCGACCGGTCAATGAGCTACGGGAACGTTGCCTTCCGTGGGCCCCCCCGCGGCCGCGCCCCGACCGGAACTCCGGGACCGGACGCCTGTCCCCTCGCGTCCGCAAGGGGGGGCCGTTTCACCGCAACACCAAGCCCGCGTCCGCAAGGGCGCGGCCCGCACCCAAGGAGGGGAATATGAAACTGACGATCATCGGAGCCGGGCCGGGAGGCTATTCGGCGGCCTTCGCCGCCGCGAAGGCCGGGGCCGAAGTCACGCTCGTGGAGCGGGTGAAACTGGGCGGCACCTGCCTGCACACGGGCTGCATCCCGACCAAGACCCTGCGCTCGTCCGCCGACGTGCTGGACATGGGGAGCCGTCTCGCGGAGTTCGGCATCGCCGGGGAGTGCGCGCTCCGGGCGGACATGCCCGCCGTCGTGGCCCGCAAGCGCAAGGTGACCGCCACCCTCCAGACCGGGCTCGAAAAGACCTGCGCCGCGCTCAAGGTCCGCGTGGTCCGCGGGACCGCCGAACTCGTGAACGCCGGGCTTGTGCGCGTGCGCACCGCCGAAGGCGTCGAGGACATCGCGGGCGACAACGTGATCCTCGCCACCGGTTCCTCGCCGCTGGAACTGCCCGCCCTGCCCGTGGACCATGCGCGCGTGCTGTCGAGCGACGACGCGCTGGAATTGCAGGAGGTGCCCTCCAGCCTGATCATCGTGGGCGGCGGGGTCATCGGGTGCGAGCTGGCCTTCATCTACCGCGCCTTCGGCTCGAAGGTGACGGTGGTGGAGGGGCAGGCCCGCCTGCTTCCCCTGCCCTCCGTGGACGAGGAACTCAGCCGCCTCATGCAGCGCGAAATGAAGAAGCGCGGCATCGCCGTGGAGCTGGCCCGCACCGTGACCGCCGTGACGCCCGCCGGGGACGACGCTCCGGGAACGGGCGTGTCCGTGGAGATCGGCGCATCGCCGTTCGTACAGGCCGCCAATCCGCCCGCGCCGCGCAGGCTGGAGGCCGAGGCGGTCTGCGTCACCGTGGGCCGCGTGCCGCATACGGACGGCCTCAACCTCGCCGCCGCCGGAGTGAAGACCGACTGGCGCGGCTGGATCGAAGCCGACGACTTTCTGGAAACCTCGGTTCCGGGCGTCTACGCCATCGGGGACATCCTCGGGCCGCGCCGCATCATGCTGGCGCACATGGCCGTGGCCGAAGCCCACACCGCCGTGCACAACATCCCCCACCCGCAGGACAGGAAAACGCAGCGGTACGATGTGGTGCCGTCCGCCGTGTTCACCGCCCCCGAAATCGGGGAGGTCGGGCTGTCCGAGACGCAGGCGCGGGAACGGGGCTTCGCGGTGAAGACCGCCGTGTTCCAGTTCCGCGAACTCGGCAAGGCGCAGGCCATGGGCGCGCTCGCGGGCCTGTTCAAGATCGTGGCCGAGGAAGGCACGGGCAGACTCCTCGGCGTGCACATCGCCGGGGCCCACGCTTCGGATCTGATCGCGGAGGCCGCCCTCGCGCTTCAGAAGGGCTGCACCGCCGCCGAACTCTACGAAACCATCCACGCCCACCCCACCCTCTCGGAAGGGCTGTACGAAGCCGCCGGGCTGCTGGCGTAACGCATCGGCGGCAAAGAAGAACAAAGGAACCTTCTCCGCAGCGGGGAAGGTTCCTTTTCGTTTGCCGGAACGCGAGACGCCCCGCGCGGACGGGTACGGGCCTCGCTCTCCGCCGTCCTGCCGGGGAACGAACAGGCGCCCCGCGCACGGACGGAAACGGATGCTGGATTGCTTCACCGTCAATTCCGAGCCGGAGACGCCCCGCGCCCGCACAGGAACGCGCCGGGCGCGGCCCTCTTCCGGGGTTCGCCCGGAGGCATCCCGCGCGCGAAAACCCCCGGCTTCAGCTTGCCGAGGAGCGGAAATCTTCCGAACACGGGCGGGGACATCCGATCCGCAGGAAGCGCGCGGGCCTTCCCTGCCGCACTACCGGCGGTAAAATCCCTCGGGGAGACAGGAGCCCTCAAGTGGGCCACGCCGCCGGCGTACAGTGCGGGCATCACCACGTAGAGCACCACCGCCGTCCGAAACAGGAGCAGCAGGCGCGGATATTCCGGGCCGATCACGCTGCCGACGCCCGCCAGCAGCGGAATCTCTCCGGAGATGGTGGACAAGAGCCCCGCAGGGATGGAAATCAGCGCGCATTTGAACAGGAGCTACCAGTAGTCGCGGCGGGGAATGAGCAGGCGCGCGGCGACCGGCACCCACGCGACCAGCGGCAGGAACATGCCGGACAAGGCCAGAGGCCCCTCGGCGTTCCACTGGAACAGGCTCCACACCGCGCAGAACAGGGAAAACAGAAACAGGAACAGGCCCCGCTTGTACCAGCACAGCCGTTCCTTGAACCTACGCTTTACCTTAAGCCGAAATGCCCGTGACGAACGCATGGCTCCTCCTTCCGGGACGGCGGCCGCGTGCCGAAGCCCCGGGCGTTCCCCGCACGAAAGCGGAAACTTTCGCCGTGCCCGCCGTCGGGATGGTTACGCGATATCCTTCCCGCACGGAACCCCGAATCCCGACGCGGCGCATCCGGGGAAATGGTTTGTCGGTCGTGGTTTTTGTCCTTCGCTTTGGAACGGCCTGCGCGTCAGAGAAATTGACATAATTTTTATGATTATGACGTTTTAAGGCCGTAAAAGACCTGAACAACTTGGTTTTATTCAGAAAAAATTCAGCGCAACGGAAACGGGAGGACAAAAAAAGGGGGCCGGAACCCCCTTTTTCCCTACTCCGCCAGACGGCACATGTACGAGCCGAGGGGCGCGCGCAGGGTGTCGAGAATGCGTTCCAACAGGATGCCTTCCCGGTTGGGCAAATCCTGCCCGAAGGTGGCGCGGATGCCCAGCGTGACGAACTGCACGGCCCGGTCGAGCGCGATGGCGAGGCTGTCGCCATGCAGCAGGCTGCCCGTCAGCACGCTGGAGAACACGTCCCCCGTGCCGGGGTAGTAGGCCGGGATGTACGAGCAGTCCACGCGCCAGAAGCGATCCTCGGCGCGTTCGTAGGCGAGGACCGAGGTGCATTCCGTCTTGCGCGCAACCTCGGAATCCGCCAGCGGCACGCTTGTGGCGACCACCGTGGCGGGGCCGTTCTCGGAAAGCCGCCGCAGCCAGCCCTTGAGCGTGGGCACGTCCACTTCCGGGCTGTACGGCTCGTCGAGCAGCAGGCAGACCTCGGTGAAGTTCGGGGTGATCACGTCCGCGCGGGTGATGAGCCAGCGCATTTTCTCCACCATGTCCGGGGTCATGGTCGGGATGAGCCTGCCGTCGTCGCCGAGCACGGGGTCCACCACCGCCAGCCCGTCGGGCGCGAGGCAGTTGGCGATGCACCGGGCCGCCGAGTCCATCTGCGCCGTGGACGCCATGAACCCCGAATACACGCCGTCGAAGCGCAGGCCGAGCCGCTCCCAGTGATCGAGAATGCGGACCATCTCGTCCGTCAGATCCAACAGGGTGAAATCCTTGTAGCCCACCGTCTGCGTGGACAAAATCGCCGTAGGCAGCGGCGTGGCCTGAATGCCCATGCTGGACAGGATCGGAATCGCCGCCGTCAGGGATGTCCGGGCGAACCCGGCGAGATCGTGGATCGCCGCTACTCTGGGAATGGGATTGCGCATGATGATTCGTTCCAAAGAGAAAGATTCGGCGGGATGAGCCGCCCTGAAAACCGTCCTTCACGGACGGGCCTGCCATGCCGCGCACGCCGCCGTCCCGCCGGTTCGGAGCGGGAAAGCATCCGGGAGAGGCTTCCCGCACGGGCGGAAACGCGCGTTCCGGACGCAGCGAAAAGGACGCCGAACGGGCCTGCCGTCACCGCATGGAACGGAGCCTTGTCCGCACGCCTCACGAAATGCCGGACGGCGGACGACGCTTCGCGGACGCGGGACGCCCGCCGGGCGCGTGCCCGCGCGGCATACGTATCGTTTCATGGGCGGACGGCTACGCCCGCCGGGCGCGTGTCCGCAAAGCGCGCCTCCCCCGCGAGTGCGGGACTTCCCCTTTTGCCTTTTCCCTTCCGGGTTTTCAACCCCCGTCCCGCGCGGACCGTTTTCCGAATGAAAAACGAAATGCGACGAGCACATCACGAAATATCACAAACGGTTCGCCCTCCCCCGTTTTACCCCCCATTTCGGGCAAAAAACGCCGGAAACGGTTGCACGATTGCCGGTTCGCAGGTAAGAGCCAAGGAAAAGACCCTTCCGACGGCTCCCGACCGGCGGAGTCTCTTCAGCGCAGCCTTCTCCGGGCATACGGTCCCCCTCTTAAGGCGTCCAACGCTGCGTCCCCGACCTTCCCATAGCGAAGACCGCAACCGGAGAAGAAGACTCTTGAAGAAGACTCCGAACTACTCCATGACCATCGCCTCCATCATTCTGCTCGGATTCGCCTTCGCGGCGATCCTGCTCTCCGGCGTGGCCATACGCAACGTGACCACGGGCATCCACGAACAACTCCGCATCGAGCAAAGCCGCAACCGCTCCATCCAGAGCAGCACGTCCCTCGGGGACGCTTCCGACTACCTTACCAATGAAGCATGGCATTTCGTCAACTCGCGAAATTTCGCGCACCTGCGCAACTACTGGGACGAGGCGCTGAAGGAACAACGCCGGGAAAAGGCGCTGGCCGAACTGCCCGCGCTGGGTCTGGCGCCCCGCGAGCAGGCGCTTCTCGAACAGGCCAAGGCCGAATCCGACGCCCTCATCCGCACCGAAACGTTGGCCATGCGGCTGGTCGCGGAAAGCCTCGGCACCCCCGAGGCCGAGATGCCGGGACCGGTCGCCGCGCTGCGGCTCTCGTCCGAAGAGGAGGCCCTCTCCCCACAGGACAAGCAGAAACGGGCCGGGCAGTACCTGTTCAACGAACAGTACGTCACCGGCAAGCAGCGCATCAAGAACGCCATCATCCACTTCCGCGATCTGGTGGACAACCGGAAAAGCAAGGAACTGCTCGCCATCGAAAACCGGACCCGGGACATGATGAACATGGCTCTGGTGTACGTGCTGAGCCTGCTGCTCCTCCTCGGGGTCGCGGTGGCGCTGTTCTACGGGCTGGTCACGCGGCCCTTCCGCGCCTACGCGCGGGCGCTCAAGCGTCTCGACGGCGGCGACCTGCCCCCGCTCGTCCCGCTGGGCTCCAAGGAAACGCGGGCCTTCGCCGAAGCCTTCAACCACGTCTACGCCGCATGGACCACCCAGAAGCGCAGGCTGGAAAACGAGCAGTTCCGCTTTCACGTGGCGGTGGAGAACACCGCGAGCATCGTGTACGAATACGATCCCGTCACCGACCTCTACCGGGGCTACGGGACGCTTGAAAACGGCGACAACCGGGGACGCGGCAACATGGAGCGCGTCATCCCCGACTTCCTGCGCCGCCGCGTCGCCGTGCTGGTGGAGGAGATGTTCCTTCCGGGCCTGCTCGCGCTGCTTCGCGGCGCGTCCGGCGGAGAACTCGACCTGCGGGTGCGCATGACCCCCGAGTCCCCGTACGTCTGGGCGCGCATCTCCGCCACGCCCATCCGCGACGAACAGGGCAAGATCGTCAAGGTCATCGGCAAATTCGCCAAGATCGAAACGGAAAAGGCCAAGGAATTCGCGCTGGAGGAGGCCAAGTCGCGCGACGCGCTGACGGGGCTCTGGAACAGGGAGGCCGGGGTGCGCCGGGTCCGGGACGTGCTGGCCCGCAAGAAGCCCGAGGAAGTCCACTGCATGATGCTGCTGGACATGGACGACTTTTCCGGCCTCAACCGGGGCGAAGGCCGGATCTTCGCGGACGCCATCCTTCAGGAAGCCGCCAACATCGCGCGCTCCGAAACCGGGCCCGAAGACATCCTCGTCCGTCTGGGCGGCGACGAGTTCATGCTGTTCATCAAAAACTGCACCAAGGCGCGGGCGGGCGAGATCGGCCCCCGCATCGCGGCGCGCATCCGCGCCCTCGCCAACGCCGAAAACCCGGACATGCACATCTCGGCCAGCATCGGCATGTGCGTGACCGCCGTGGTGGACGAATACAGCGGCCTGTACCGCTGCGCCGAGAGCACCCTCAAGTACGTCAAGGCCCACGGCAAGGGGCAGGCGGCCTGCTATCTGGACACGTCCAACGAACTCGGAACCATGCTCGTGGACGCCTACCCCGAGCGGCACAGCATCAACGCCATCGATCACGCCGGGCCCCCGGCGCAGGAAAGCCTGATCTCCTTCGCGCTGGAACTGCTCGGCAAGTCCAAGAACCTGAACGACGCCGTATTCCTGCTCCTGTCCCGCGTCGGACGCGGCTGCGGGCTGGACCGGGTGTCCATCGTGGAGCTGGACCGCGACTACCTGAGCTGCCGCTGCACCTACCAGTGGGCCCGGCATCAGGCCGACACGCTCATGGACCGGACCTGCTACGTCAGCGCCGAAAAGGTGCAGGAGATTTCCGGGCTCTACGATCAGGACAGGCTGTATCAGGGCCCGCGCCTGTCCGGCATCCCGAGCCTGCCGAGCTGCCTGCACGCGGGCATCTGGAACCGGGGGCAGTACGTCGGCAGCATGAGCTTTGAAAAGCGCGAACCGGGCTACGAATGGACGGCGGAGCAGCGCAACCTGCTCTCGGAGCTGACCAGAGTGCTCACCTCGTTCATCCTCAAGGCCAAGGCCGACGCCGTCAGTCAGGCCAAGAGCGACTTCCTCTCGCGCATGAGCCACGAGATCCGCACCCCCATGAACGCGATCACCGGCATGACCGTCATCGCCAAGACCGTGCTGGACGACCGGAAAAAGATGCTGGACTGCCTCGAAAAGATCGAATCGGCCAACGCCTACCTGCTCGGGCTGATCAACGACGTGCTGGACATGTCCCGCATCGAGAGCGGCAAGCTGGAACTCAACATCGAGCGCACCGATCTGGGCCGCCAGCTCGACAAGCTCGAATCCCTGATGCGCCCGCAGGCCGAGGCCAAGGGCCTGCGCCTCGTCGTGGAAAACGGCTTTTCCGGGCCCGAGGTCATGGCCGACATGCTCCGGCTCAGTCAGGTGCTGGTCAACATCATGGGCAACGCCGTCAAGTTCACCGGCGAGGGCGGCAACGTGACCGTGCGCGTCGAACCGCTGGAACAGACCGCCGGCAAGGTGCGGCTGCGCTTCTCCGTGACCGACACCGGCGTCGGCATCGGCAAGGAGGCCGTGGGCCGCATCTTCAACGCCTTCGAGCAGGAGAACAGCCTCACCTCCGCGAACTACGGCGGCACGGGGCTGGGGCTCGCCATCTCCAGCCGTCTGGTGCAGATGATGGGCGGCACGCTGGACGTCCGCAGCGAACTCGGCAAGGGTTCGGAATTTTCGTTCACGCTGTCCCTCCCCCTCGCGCCGGAACGCGCCGAGCGCGAAGCGGCGAACGCCGCGGCTCCGCTCGCGGGCCGCGGAATCACGGGCGGGCACATCCTGCTGGCCGAGGACAACCAGCTCAATCAGGAAATCGCGGAGGCCATCCTGACCATGAACGGCTTCACCGTGGACCTCGTCCCCAACGGCAAGGAGGCCGTGGACGCCTTCGCCCGGAACGCGCCCGACCACTACGACGCCGTGCTGATGGACATCCGCATGCCGATCATGGACGGCCTCGAAGCCACCCGGCGCATCCGCACGCTGGGCAAGAGCGACTCCCGGACCATCCCGATCATCGCCATGACCGCCAACGCCTTCAGCGAGGATATGAAAAAGTCGCTGGACAGCGGCATGAACTGCCACCTCTCCAAGCCCATCGAAGTGGACGCGCTGCTTGAGGCGCTCTCCTCCTGCCGCGCCCGGCCCGCAAGGCTGCAATGACGGACGCGCGGGGGCGGACGCAAAAGCCCCCGCGCATCACAGGCAACAGTCCCCGCTCTTCGGGAACCCCCTCGCGCGCCGCGCACGCGGCTCGTCGCCGCCGTGGCGCGCGGGGTCGCCCGGCCGTCCGCGCGCAGGCGCGAAAAATCGGGCGCGGACGGGCCTTCGCGCCGGGACTCCGGCCCCGCGCACGCGAAAAGGGAACGATCCCGGCAAGGACGGACGCCCGGGCGTTTCGGGCCGCGCGCGGAACGCTTCCCCCGCCCCGGCGCGAAATCCCGCCGAAGTCCCGCCCCGCGCGAAAAGAGCTTGACGCGGCCCGCTTCCGGGAGGACAACCTCTCGCATTCGGCGGTTTCGCCCGGCGGCGGACCGCCCTCACGTTCAAACCAGCGGGGCATGCCCATGATTGTCAAGGAACTGAAAGAGGCTCTGGCGAACCTCGACGACGAAATGGAAATCGTCATTCTCGACTCGGAAGGGGAGCTGGTCGGCTCCATCGAAGTCGGCACCACGGATCTGGAAATCGAAGATGCGGACACCGGCGAAAGCACCGAGGAAACCGTGGTCTACATCGCCCCCGCCGAAATCGAGGACGACGAAGAGGACGAAGTGCTGCAAAGCCTGAAGCGCGATTTCGACAAAAAGGCCGGATTGTAGCCGTTCCGCCCGGAAACGGGGGCGGTGCGCACGCCGCTGAAGACCGCCCTTCCCGGCGGAAGGACCCCCGCGTTTCAAGGAAACGCCGCTTCCGGCACGACAAGGCCCCGGAGAGGATTCCCTCCGGGGCCTTGCCGTATCCCGCGGGCGGCGTCGCTCAGTCTCCGTGGACGGTGAAGCCGTTCCGGCCCCTTTCCTTGGTCCGGTACAGGGCCTTGTCCGCGTTCCGGTAAAGCGTCTCGAATTCCCGGCCCGATGCGGGCGACAGCGCGACCCCGATGCTGGCCGTCACGGGGCACGTTCCGGCTTCGGTCGTCACGTCGCGGCGCAGGGCGGACACCAGCTCCGTCGCCTTTTTCCGCGCCGCCTCCCGTCCGGGCAGACGGCAGAAGGCCACGAACTCGTCCCCGCCGATGCGCCCCACCACGTCGTCCTCCCGGAACTGCGCCCTGAGCGTCCGGGCGAACTCGAGCAGCACGATGTCGCCCGCGCCGTGGCCGAACGTGTCGTTGACGGCCTTGAACTTGTCCACGTCCAGAATGAAGAAGGCGAACGTCCCGCCGGGCTCCCGCAGCAACAGCCGCCGGATGTCTTCCTGCGTGGCGGCCTTGTTGTACAGTCCGGTCAGGGGATCCCGCCGCATCTGCTCGACCAGGGAACGCTCGCGCCGCTTCTGGGCGTCGATGTTCTGGCGGTAGACGATCATGCGGATCGAGTCGTCCTCGTCCCAATGGAAAATGTGCGTGGAAATCCGCATCCAGTAATAGGTTTCGCCGCCGTCCGAAGAAATCATGAGGTCGTATTGCAGGCTGTTCCGGCCCTCGCGGAAGGCCTTGAGCACGTTCTCGCGGGAGAAGGCGTCCAGATAGCCCTGCCGGAACTCCTCCTTGATCTGCTTTTCCGCGATGGCGCGCAGGCCCTGATCGTAGGGCTCGTCCGGGGCCACGCCCAGACTCTCGAAATACCGCGCCGTCGCCTCGCTCGCCGCGCGGTTGTGGGTGATGTCCAGCTCGTAGATGTTTTCGTAGAGCTGCTCCGTCGCCTCCTGAAACACGGCCCGGTGCTTCCGTTCCCGCTCCTCCACGGCGCGGGTCAGCCGGATGATCTGCGCGTTGTAGGAGCGGATCACCCGGGTGATGGTCAGCAGCACGCAGACGAGGATGATGACGATGACCAGTATGTTGCGGTAGAACTGGAGGTTCAGCTTCCGGTTCAGGCCGCGCGTGTCGTTCTCCACCACGAGGTGCCAGTTCAGATTGGGGAGGAACTGGGTCACGAGGTAGCGGTCGCCGCCGTCGGTGGGATACCAGAACATCTGCCGCCCGTCCCTGTCGCCCAGAATCCGGCTCTTCAACTCCGCAAACGCGGGGTTTCGGAACAGATTGACCGCGTTGTAGCCGGTCCGGTCGGTGGAAACCTCCACGTCCCCGCCCTCGCCCACAAGGTAGGCGGCCACACCGAACTTCTTTTCGTATTCGTCCAGCAGCGCCTGCAGATGATCGATGCGGAACCCGACGCCGACCACGCCCTGCGTGGAGCCGTCCCGCCCCGTGATCCGGCAGTTGATGAACACGGTGATCTCGTTTCTGGCCGCCTCGTCGTTGTCGATGTTGAGCGAGTGCTCCGCGCCGGAATCGAGAAACGCGTAGTACCATTCGTTTTCGAGGTTGTCCCGGGTCAGCACCCGGTCCAGCCCGTTGAAATGGTAGTAGCGTCCGGTGCGCGTGGAGACGAGGAATACGGAATCGTAGCCGTACTTCTCGCGATAGACGTTCAGATAGTCGCGCAGGGTCTTGACGTAGGCCGCGCTGCGCAGGTTCGCCTCTTCGTCGGCGAGGAACTCCTTGAGCAGATTGTCGTTGGCCATGGTCAGCGAGACGTTCACGGGCCGGGTGAAGATGGACTCGATCTGATAGTAGATGCCTTCCGACGTCAGCGAGGAGACGTTTTCCACATCCTTGAGGAAAATGCCCTGATTGGACCAGTAGCTGATGAACGAAGAGATGGCGAACCCGAGCACGATGACGGCGCAGACCAGCAGATTGGTGCGCAGCAGAATGTTCTTTTTCATGCTTATGCCGCTCCCCTTCCGGTACGGGCGAATCCGAGGGTTCTTCGCGGTGCGGACGGCCGGTTCATGCAAAATTTCCCGACAAACCAGCACCTACGAGAGAG
>CAUHBW010000054.1 GCA_959604115.1 uncultured Bilophila sp.
CCCTGTTCTTCATTACACGGTAACGCTTGAGGAGCATGAGCGGGAATTGGCCCTGCCGTTCATCCGCGTCGCTTCGACCATCCCGGAACCGCCCGATTCGTGGCAGGAATTCTGTTATCCGGGGCAGCACGAACGTTCCCAAACGCCCGCATCCGGGAAGACCTATGATCTGGAAATCCCTTCCCACAAGGGCCGCATCTGGAAACAGAGCCTGCGCCTTCCCTGGCGCGAGGGAAACGACTATCCAGAAATCGAACGCTCGTTCAGAACATTACGCGACGCGTTTGAAGCGGAATTGAAGGCGGCCTACGACAGTCAGCCGATGGATGAATCGGATTCGCTTGAAACCAGCTTTGACGCTCGCCGTTTCATAGCGCCCGGAGTCCTTGCGGAACGTTTTCTCGTGTTCGCTAAGAACGCCAAAGCATCCTGATCGTCTCATTTCAAACCAGAAATCGCTCCAAATTCAACAAATGTGCCTATGAGAATCTCACTCTCATGGGCACTTGTCTTTTTAAGCCCCCAATATCCTGCTGGAGAATCCCTCTCTGCCGCTTCCCGCCGCATAGGCGTCCCCACAAGCACCTGCTTTCCGTTTTCCCTTGACATATCCCGTACAACTTTTCACCGTTCATCTACGACCAACCCCACGAGAATGGAGCACTCATGCTTTCCGCCGGGTTTTCGGGCGATCCTTCTCCAACAACGCTTTCTGAAAAATTACATGGGGAGAACAGATGCACTCCACAGGACACACGGCACACAGCCCGGCGGCACAGCCTGCTCCGCCCGACGGCCTTTTGCGTCCCCACCCGGACCAAAGAGAAAGGGAGGCGCTATGGGAAATCCTGTCCGATTTATTTGTGGACAGCGAAATCTGTTGGCGCGGAATCATCCGTGGCTGCGCCGGGTATGAGCCCAATCTTCTTCGACAGATCCTCTTTGATGACGTCTTGCCGTATTGCGGCCCGAACATTATGGCGCCAATCCCTCCGATATGGACCGGTTTCGAGCGCGAATCCCTGATCGCGGGCATTCGGGCAAAACGGACCGGACGCGAGGCCTCATTGTGGCGGCAAGGCCTGCATACCGCTCAAGTATGGTTTTACCGCTGGTGGTTTCGGGAACTGTGGGCCGCCTTCTTCACCCGTCTGGAATGGGCCGCCGCCGCACGGACGCCGGAAGAGCTGGAAACCATACTCGCAGACCCGTTTTTCGATACGGGATGAAACGTATTCCCCGACCTCGACGCTCGGATGCCTCGTAACCGTAGGTGGTGAGACGTTCCCTGAAACGGCCCTATGCGGAGAGAACGCCGGCGTATCCCGCTTCAGGATGCAACGGCGCGTAGCCCTTAGGGGACCAACTGGCTTTTCCATCTGAAATCAACTATAATCTTGGCATGATCAGCATCTATCATATAAAACCGGCCTTTCAGGCACTGCTCCGTCCCGCCGTGGCCCGCCTTGCGGGCAAGGGAGTTACGGCAAATCAGGTAACCTGCGCCGCCCTGCTCGTGTCCGTTCTGCTCGGAGGAGGATTGTATCTGCACCCTCTGCCCGTCCTCTTTCTGCTCCTGACAATCTGGATGCTGTTGCGGATGGCCCTGAACGCGATGGACGGGATGCTTGCCCGCGAATACGGGCAGAAAACCGTGCTCGGCTGCTACCTGAACGAACTGGCGGACATCGTCTCCGACGCGGCGTTATACCTTCCCTTCGTGCGGTTGCCGGAGTTTGGAGGAGTTGCCGTACCGCTGTTCATCTTCCTCGGCGCGCTCTCGGAAACGGCGGGAATACTCGGCCCGCTGGCGGGTGCTTCGCGGCGTTACGACGGCCCTCTCGGCAAAAGCGACCGGGCCGCCGCCATCGGCTTCCTCGGGCTCATGGTCGCCTGCTTCCCCGTGCCAGCCGTTTTCGCGTGGGCGTTTCCCGTCCTGAATCTGCTCCTTTGCCTCACCATCGCCAACCGCATCCGGCAGGGCATCGTCGAAACGAAGAGCTAGACGCTCTCGCCCGCCGCCACCGGAGGTTTCATGCGCCAGCATCAGGAATGTTTCTTCACTTCGCATGACGGACATGAGCTGTTCTACCGCTACTGGCCCGCGGAAACCGCTACGCCGCGCGGAGCCGTCGTGCTCATGCACCGGGGGCACGAACACTCGGGACGTATGGCGCATCTGGTCGACGAGCTGGATCTGTCGGATTTCGCCTTCTTCGCATGGGATCAACGCGGCCTCGGACGCTCCCGGCCTTCGACCGGCCCGGCGCTGTCCATGAGCATCAGTATCCGCGATACGCAGTCCTTCCATGAGCACCTTGCCGAAGCCCACGGGATTTCCCCGGCGGAAACCGCCGTCGTCGCACAGAGCATGGCCGCCGTCATCGCAAGCGCGTGGGTGCTCGACTATGCCCCGGGCCTGCGCTGCATGGCGCTGGCTTCCCCCGCCTTCAGCGTCAAGCTGTACGTCCCCTTCGCGCTGCCGCTGATCCGGTTCGGACGTGCGCTGCGGGGCGAATTCTTCGTCAACAGCTACGTCAAGGCGAACCTCCTTTCCCATGATCCCGAACGCCGCAAGAGCTTTGCGGAAGACCCGCTCATCGCCCGCCCCATCGCCTCGACCGCCCTGCTGGAACTGGACGAAATGGGCCGCCGCGTGGTGGAAAACGCTCCTTCCATTCTGACGCCGACGCTGCTGCTCATGTCCGGAAACGACGTGGTGGTGCGCCATGAGCCGCAGCACCGCTTTTACGAAACGCTCGGGGCCATCGACAAGGAACGCGTTTTCATTCCCGGCGCGTACCACGACACGCTCGGCGAGCAAGACCGGGCCGATACCGTGCGGACCTGCCGGACATTCATCCTCGACCGGTTCCGTGAATCCGCCACACGGCCCTGCGTGCTCGACGCGGACAGGCGGGGCTACAGCCGCACGGTACAGGACCGCATTTCCCGTCCTCTTTCCCCGTGGTCGCCGAAGGGGCTCTACTGGCGGGTCCAGCGCGGACTGATGCGTTTCGGGGCCCGTTTTTCCGAGGGGCTGCGCATCGGCGTCGCCACCGGGTTCGACTCGGGAACGTCCCTTGATTACGTATACCGGAACACCCCCTCAGGAAAAAACGCGTTCGGCGTCTTCATCGATCGGGCGGGATACCACAACGCCATCGGCTGGAGAGGCATCCGGCAACGCAAGGTTCACATGGAAGAACTGCTCAGGCTGGCCCTGCGCCGCGCCTCTGAAGACGGCCTGCCCGTGACCGTCCTCGACGTGGCCGCCGGACACGGGCGCTATGTTCTGGACGCCCTCAAGGACGCCCCCTTCCAGCCGGAAAGCGTTCTTCTTCGCGACTTCAACGAGCAAAATGCGGAGGCCGGGCGACGGCTCGTCCGGGAGCGCGGCCTTGAAGAACTCGTCCGCTTCGAGCGGGGGGACGCCTTCGACAAGGAAGCTTTGAGCGCTCTCGCTCCCAAGCGGGCGATCGGCATCGTCTCGGGCCTGTTCGAACTGTTCCCCGAAAACGGCCCCGTCCGCACAGCACTGGAAGGGCTCGCCCAAGCCCTCCTCCCCGGCGGCTACCTGCTCGTGACGAATCAGGCCGCACACCCGCAGCAGGAATACATCGCCCGCGTGTTGCAAAGCCATATCGAAGGCCGCCCGTGGGTCATGCGCTGCCGCTCGCAGGAAGAAATGAACCAGCTGCTGGATGTTTCGGGATTCGTCCCCATCCTGCGGCGGGTAGACCAATGGGGCATTTTTTCCGTTACGCTGGCGCGCCGCAAGCGCTAGGGCCGGAGCAAGACCGCTCCGGGCAAACACGGAACCACCTCAGTCTGCGGGAAACGCCTCGGCAGCGGGAGAGGACAGCACCGTTCTCCTTGGACCATCCGCGATGAAGAGAAGAGCGGCCCGGAAAGCTTCCGACCGAGGTCCGTCAAAGGACTTTCCCGATTCGCGGCGAGAGCATCCCGCGACTTCTACGGAGGCCATATGTTCGATACGGCTTGGCAGGAATCCCGAAAATCGTTGTTGGCCGGCACCCTGCGCATGCTGTCGGGCGTGCGCTGCCTGTGGCGCAGACCTCCGCCGGAGCGGCAGGCCGTCTACTATGCCAACCATACGAGCCATCTTGATGCCCTGCTGATCTGGGCCTGCCTGCCCGACGCCGTGCGGAGACGCACGCGCCCCGTCGCCGCCGGCGACTATTGGCGGCGCAAGGGGCTGCGGGAATACTTTGCCGCCGACATGTTCAACGCCGTATTCGTGGAGCGCGCGGGCGGCTTCAACCGGAGCGGTGCTGAACGGGCGCTCTCTCCACTGTACGACGCACTGGATCAGGGAGACAGCCTCATCCTGTTCCCGGAAGGAACCCGCAATCGGAGCGACACCAAGCTCCTGCCCTTCAAGAGCGGGCTGTACAGGATCGCTCTGGCCTATCCTCAGGTTGCGCTTGTTCCGGTCTGGCTCGAAAATCTCAACCGTATGCTCCCCAAGGGAGCATGGCTTCCCCTGCCTCTCTTATGCAGCCTGATCATGGGCGAGGCACTGGCTCCCGCACAGTCCGACGAACCTCGCCGGGCCTTTCTGCAACGCGCCGAGACCGCTCTGTTGACGCTTTGCCCTTCACCCGAACCCTCCTCCAAGTGAGCCGACATGCTGTACGTCCTGCTCGGTGCCGTCGCCTTTCTTTCCCTGAGTACGTTCATCGGCCTCTTCCTCCGCAGCCGCCGTCAACCGAATATCCCGGAATGGCTCGATAACCTCGTGGCCCGCAACAAGGCGTGGTGGGTCATGATCGCCGTATTCTCCTGTGCCGTGGCCCTCGGCGCGGGGGGCGTCACCACGCTGTTCATCTTCGTTTCCTTCAATGCTCTACGGGAATTCTCCACGCTGGCCCCGTCCCGACCGGCGGACTACCGCGCCTTGCTGTGGAGTTTCATCGTATTCCTTCCGCTCCAGTACGGACTGATTCTCCACAACTGGTACGGGCTGTACTCCATCCTGATCCCCGTCTACGCCTTCCTCATCCTGCCCTGCTTCACGGCGTTCAGCGGCGATGCCACACACTTTCTGGATCGCGTGGCCCGCGTGCAGTGGGGGCTCATGCTCTGCGTCTATTGTCTCTCCCATATCCCCGCCCTGCTTATGCTTCCGCTTGGCGATCCCGCGCTGAACATGCGGCTTGTCGTCTTCCTCGTGGCTGTGGTGGAGGCCAGCGACGTCCTGCAATACCTTTGCGGCAAAACACTCGGACGGCACAAGCTCGCCCCGAGCATCTCCCCCTCCAAAACCCTCGAAGGGCTCATCGGCGGTCTCTCCCTCGCCACCCTGCTCGGCGGAGGGCTGTCCTTTCTGGGGCCGTTCACCTTCATACAGGGAATCGGCATCTCCGCCATCATCACCTGCATGGGGTTTTGCGGCGGCTTCGTGCTCTCCGCCATCAAGCGGGCGCACAACGTCAAGGATTGGGGGTGCCTCATCCAGGGCCACGGGGGCATGCTCGACAGGGTCGATTCCCTGAGCTTCGCCGCACCCGTCTTTTTCCACATTGTCCGCTATTGGTGGACATGACGTTTTTCCCAGTCCCCTTGCGGGAGTCCTAGCTATGGCGATTACATTCTGGGGGAGGGCGTACTAGGGCCGAGGCACTGGACATGGAAAGGAGCGCGTCGTGGCCAAGCCGTCTATATAACAACACATTGTTATCATATAATATTTTACAATGGAGTCCTATTCTGAAACAAAAACAGGGAGGATTCCTCATGAATGTGCAGCAACAAAACGTTTCAAAAGGCAGAGGCAGCACCGACGTTTCCTATCTGGGAAAATCAATAGATCAGATGATATGGGAATTCATGGAAGAAAAGCGGATTCCCGGACTGACGCTCGCCATCGTGCAGGCCCCCTATATCCCACGCGTGGTCGGGTATGGATTTTCCGACGTGGAGCAACGACGGCTGGCTTCAACACGTACGATTTGGCCTGCGGGCCTCATCTCCCAAGGTTTTGCCGCCATTGCCGCAATGCAGCTTCATGAAAAGGGAAAACTGGGACTTACAGATCGTCTTTCTCAGTACATTGGCGATATTTCGCCTTCGTGGGCGGACATAACGGTATTGCAGCTCATGCGGCATAGTACGGGCATCTCCGATTACCGGTTCCAGAACGGATACGACGCGACGAAGCCTTATACGCCTGACGCCCTGCTCAAAACGGTACGCGATATTCCGTTGCATTTCGAACCGGATACGGATGTGGAGCTGAGCGCGACCAATTTTCTCCTGCTGGCCGAAGTCATTGAAAAAGCGAGCGGCGTTTCCTATCACGACTTCATCACCGAACATCAGATTCGTTTTTTGGGACTGGAGCATACGTGCTTTTCCGAAGACCTCGGCGGGCTCCACCAAGAAGATCTTTCCGCCCCCGGAAGCCTGCACGCACTCTTCAAAGAACAAAGAGCCTTCGTCAATCCCACTGAAAACGCTGCCGGCTATGATGCCACAGGCAAACGCCTACCGAATCCGTCCTCTTCAGCACTGAAAGGCTTTGCGGATATTTGGGCTTCGGCGGAGGACATCAGTTATTGGGATATCTGCCTCGCCGGTTCCATCCTCGTTGAACAGCCGGAAAACCATGCCATTCTCTATGGTCCGTTCAAGCTGAAAACGGGGATGGATGTCCCCGCCATGGCGGGTTGGCAGTTTTACCGCCACCGCGGTCTCATGGACATCAAGGGAGGCGTTCCGGGATATTCGGCCTTCCTGAGCCGCTTCACCGATCCATCGGAACTCGTATGCGTCACCCTGCTGGGGAACAAGGAAGGCGTGGACTTCACCAATCTGGCCCGCAAGATAGCCGGGGCGTTCGGAGATGCCCTCGGCACGGGGTACAATGATACCACTCTTATGCTGTATGAATCCATAAACGATGTCTCGACGACAATAAACAACCTGAAAAACGAACTCGCCCGGCTGAATATCCCGGTGTTCGCAACGTTCGATCACGCCGCAAATGCCGAGGGAGCAGATCTCGGCCTGCGACCCACGCAGGTTCTTGTCTTCGGTGCTCCGTCCGTCGGCACCAAGCTCATGCAAAAAAATCAGAGTATCGCTCTCGAACTCCCTTTGAAAATAGCCGTGTGGGAAGACGAAAGCGGGAGCACATGGCTGGCGTTCCCACGTATGGATCTTCTGGCCAACGAGTACGGCATGGAGGAAGAATCCGTCATCAAAAAGATGCAGACATTACTTGAATCGCTTGCTGTAATGGCCTCCAGCGTATACTGAGCAGCTTTAAAAAAACTTGTTTGAATCTATCTTTGAAAGCACAAAACCCCATCTTTTTTCAGATGGGGTTTTCTTTTACGCTGCCACTGCACGCTCTGGAATAACAGTGAAACTCCGGATTCCAGATGGTATTTTTTATTTAAAAAAATCAAAATAGTTACAAAAAATAATTTTTGCATAATACGTTCTTGAGCACACTTCGGAAAACCAAAGGAGGTTTTCAATGGAAACCAGTATGCTCAAGAATCTGGGTGACAAGGCCAAAGACGCAAAGGATTCCATTACGAAAAACGTGGGTGATCTCGTTGATGATGCCAAGGACAATCTCGGCAAGGCCAGGGACAAGGCCAAGGAAGGCATCAGCGACGCCGGTAAAGCGGTGCAACAGGCTTACGATAAAGCCAAAAAGTAGCCTGCAAGCAAGCCACTCCCCACTGATGAGGAGTGGCTTGCTGTATTTTTTTACACCACAAACATGCCTTCTCTGCCTACCCCCGCACGCTCTGGAACGCTTCGCCCTCCTGCCGGGCCTTCGGCGTCATACGTGCCTTCCTTCTGCGCTGCGTTACCCGCTTCCGAACGCACATCGTCGGAGCGCTTCGATGCGACATAGGCGTCATAGCTCCTTGTCGCGGAAACCGGCTGGAAACCGAGCAGGTTGCCGAACGCTTCACCGGAGGACAGCTTGCGCACCCACTGTTCGCCCGGATCATCATGGATACTCGCGGGCTCTCACGGGCGCAATTGAGCACATAAAGAGCACAAAAAAGAAGTGTCCATGAGGTTATGAGCACTCATGGGCACTTATGAATATTCGGATTGGTTGCGGGGACAGGATTTGAACCTGTGGCCTTCAGGTTATGAGCCTGACGAGATACCGAGCTTCTCCACCCCGCGTCGTGTGAAGAAAAAACCTACGCCGAATGCAGGGGCATGGCAAGTCTTTTTTTCGCCTTTTCGCATTTCTTTTTTCTGCGAAATTTTCCTCGTGCGCCCAAGTACCCGTAAGTAGCTTCTCTAACGGTCGTCTTCCCAGTCCTCTTATCGCTGTTGCGCCGCCAGCGCGCGCTCTTCTCCGTCCGCGGAAGCGGCCTGCTCCGTCCAGCCTCCGCCGAGCGCCTTGCACAACTGGACCACGGCGGCGAGCTGGCGGCGGCGAGCTTCAGCCTGTTCCTGCCTGGCTGCCAGCAACTGGCGGCGCACGTCCAGCAGATCCATGACGCTGCTCAGACCGGCGTCATACTGCTTTTCCATGATCTCATTGCTGCGCGCCAGCTCCTTGACCTGTTCGGTCCCGGCGGCGAGCACGCTGCGGCTGATGCGGTTGCCCGCGAGCGCGTCCCGCGTCTCCCGAAACGCGTTCTGTACGCCCAACATATACGCGGCCCGAGCCTCGTCGTACCGGGCTTCCGCCAGCCGCTCCCTTGCGGTGAGCCGTCCGCCTTCGAACAGCGGCTGCGTCACTCCGCCCATGAGGCTCCAGATACGGGAGGGCTCCATGAAGACGCGATCCAGATGCGTCGAGGAAAAGCCCCCTTCCGCCGTCAGGGAAAAGGACGGAAAAAAGTCGGCCCGCGCCGCGCCGATGCGGGCGTTGGCGGCTTTGAGCTTCGCTTCCGCGGCGTAGACGTCGGGCCGCCGCTGGAGCAGATCGGACGGAATGCCGGAGGGTACGTCCGGCGGCGGAGCCAGCTCGTTGAGAGAACGCCCGTCCCGGAATGCGTCGGTATCTTCGATGATCCGCGCGGGACTGAACCCCACCAGCACGGCCAGCACGCCCTCACACCGGATGATCTGGTCTTCCAGTTCATACAATTGCGCCTGCGTTTTGTCCCGCTCCGCCGCGAACCGGCGAAACGTAGTTTCCGGCGACTGCCCGAGACGGTACCGGGTTTCATACACCTTACATGTCCGCTCGTAGGCCTGCAGCATATCCGAGACGATCCGCCGCTGTTCCTCCAGCGTCCGCAGACGGAAATATTCCAACGCCGTTTCCGACGTGACCGACAGCCCGATCGTATCCCGGGCGGCCTTCGTCGCCAGCAGTTCGGCACGTGCGGCCTCATCCAGACGGCGGTACTTGCCCCACAAGTCCACTTCAAAACTCAAAAATGCCGTTTCAGCGTAAGATTCCTGCGTCCGCGACGCGTAGTGATGCGTAAGCGCCTCACCTTCGGTCATCTGCCGCTTTCCGTCCCGGCTTTTCAGCCCGGCGGAAGGCAGACGATCCGCGAAGGCGACGCCCGCCGCAGCCGCAGCCGCTTCGACGCGAGCCATAGCCTGCGCCAGATTGTTGTTGTGCGCCAACGCCGCGTCTTCAAGACGGTTCAGGGAGGGATCGTGGAACACGTCCCACCAGCGTTCGGCGGTGAACAACGGACCGGGTTGCTCCGCAGCCTCGGCGGGCAGCTCCACCGCGGGCCGCTCGTAGTCCGGTCCGAGCGTGCAACCGGCGAGCAACAGGCACAGCAGGGTTCCCGCCACGGGATACGCCGGCCGAAACCGTCTCAGGCGAACCATAAACCGCGTCAGCAGGCGCATCAGAACACTCCTTCGCGTATGGGGTTTCACATGCGGATGCGGATTCACGCGCCGACTGAGCAAAGCGCACAGGAACGCCACGCATGCCGCCGCCGAAAAAAGCAGAAACAGATGATCGAAGGTGAACACCGACGCCTGTTTTTTGATGGACGACGAAACGATCACCAGTGCGTCGTGCCGGGACTGGGCGGCGGAAAGCCCCTGCCCCGTAAACAGGGAAGCCCACCGCGCGATGGTCGCCGAAGCGACCAGGGAGCTTTGCGTCACCTGCGCGGCGATCTGGGCGAAATACCACTTGTTGAGCAGCACGCTCAGGGTGGTGATCGTGCCCATACAGGTGCACATGCAAAAAAAACGCACGCAGTTGATCACCGGCAACGTCTGCGGCTGCTTTTCGGGCGATATGTTCCGCAACAGAAACGGCGTTGCGGACGCGCTGCCGAGCGCGTACCCGAAACTCCGCAGCGCCAGCGGCCCCGCCATGTGCAGCCAGTCCGCATTGGCGTCCAGCCGGGAAAGCAGGACGCCCGCCACGGCGATGCAGGCGATCCCGGACAGCAAAAACGGCTTTGGGGTGCCGTGTCTGGCAACCGTGATGCCGATGGGGATGACCGTCACCACGAACACGCACAGCGGCAGGAGAAACATCAGCCCGATCTGGGACGGCGGATAACCGAGCACGTTGCGCATGAACAGGATCATCTGAATGCGCATGCCCACATGGCTGAGTACCAGCAGAATAGCCGCCGCCACTGCCAGCCCCACGCCCTTCATCCGCAGATTTCCGAGATGCAGCAACGGCTTCTCGGCACTGAGGCAGGATACGAAAAACAAAAACAGCGCGGACGCGGCCCAAAACATCATGCACAGGATAAACGTGGAGTTCCAGCCGTAGGTCTGCCCGTAACAGACGATGATCAACGTCGGCACAGCAAAGAGCACCAGAAAGGCGAAGGAGCACCAGTCGAACGGCGGCAGACCGGAAGGACGGGTATCCGGCAGCGCGAAAAAGACGATCAGCAGACACGGGAGGGCAATCAACGGCGAAAGCAGAAACAGGGAATGCCAGGTCAGGAACTCCACAAGGCAGCCTCCGAGCAGCGGGCTGGCATTGGACCCCAATCCGATGAAGAAGCTCCAGATCGCCACGATCAACCTGCGGGATTCGGGCGGCACGATGACGAAGATGATGCGTGCGGACAGGCTCAGAAACAGCCCGCCCCCGAATCCCGCCAGTGCGTACCACAGCGTCATCTCCGTCAGGGAACCGGAAAAGGCGGCTCCCGTCCCGGCGACGGACAAGACAATCAGTGCGAGGGCCAGCCCTCCGCGCAGGCCGAGTCCCGCGTGGATGTAATTGATCAACGGTTGCACCAGTCCCATGATCAGCAAATTGCCGAGGGAAAGGCGCGCCAGCTCGATAAGGTCGGCGTTGAAATCGCCGGAAAGGGCCAGATAGGAGGAACTGAGCATCGCCATATTGGAAATGGGCAGCATCCCGCCCACGCAGGCGACCGCCAGCAATGCGAACTGCCGGAGGCTTCGCGGAGGGACGGAACCGACTTCCGGCGCGGCGAAAAACCGGATGAGGCATTGCCGTATCCGGTACGGACACAGGAACATGGGGACTTCTCCTCCGGCCTACAGTTGGATTTCGATCGTTCCCTGCATGCCGATGCGGAACACGACGTCCGCCGTTTCCGCGCCCGGTCCGGCGGCGATTCGCGGCAGGGAAATCTTGACCGGCACCCGCTGCATGATCTTGGTGAAGTAGCCCGCGACGTTCTCGGTGGAAATAAGGGAGAACACGGAACAGGCCGCCGGGTTGATTTCGTAGACGGCCCCGGCGAACTCACGGCCGGGATACGCGTCGATGGAAAAGCGCACGGCCTGCCCCACATGGATTTGCCCGATGCGCGTCTCCTCAATGCGAGCGTTCAGCCAGATGTCGTCGGTATCCACGATGGTGAACAGCTTCTGCCCCGCCGCCACCAGCTCTCCGGCACTCACGAGTTTCTGGGCGATCACTCCGTTCACGGGAGATGCGATCAGGCTGTCCTGCGCCAGCACGCCGATTTCGTCCAGTTCGGCCTGCGCCTGCATGACCTGCGCCTCGGCGGCCCTGATGACTTCCGGGCGCGTGCCTTCCTTTTTGAGATCAAGCTCTTCCTGCGCGGCGGCGGCCCTCGCCTGCGCCGCGCGGTAGGCGGAACGGGCGGCGTCGCGATCGGCCTGCGTCACGCCGCCGTCGTTGCGGGCAAGCTGCTCCATGCGCTTGAAGTCGCGACCGGCCCGTTCCCGCATGGCGAGCGCCTGATCCAGCTGCGCCTGCGCCGCCATGATCTCCTGGTGCCGGAACCCCGCCCTGGCGTCTTCCCAGCGGGCCTTCGCCAGTTCGAGCGCGGCTTCCGCTCCGGCCTTGCGCGCAAGGATGCTGCGGCTGTCGATGCGAACGAGCGCCTGTCCCTTGCGGACCGTATCCCCCTCGCTGACCAGCACCTGCACGACGCGATCGGACAGCCGGGAGGCCACGCCCACCAGCGTGCCTTCGATACGGGAATCGTTGGTGCTCAGGATGCAATGGGTGCGGTACCACAGCCATACGCCCCCGGTGATTCCAGCGCACAGTACGGCGGCGAGCGCATACAAAACGGGCTTTCTGACGGCTACCGACATGCCTCGTCCTCCCGCGCTATTCCGTTGATGAGCATGGATACGGTCTGTTCGATATATTGATCGCGATCCAGCGCGGCGCGCTTTCTCCCGAGAACCAGCATGGCGACAAAGCCGAAAATCTGGTTCCAGAACAACGAAGACAGATACAGGGCATCCAGCGATGGCCGGATACGCCCGCGCCGGATCATTTCCTCAAAATAGGCCGTCAACCGTTCCCGGAACAGGGTCACGTCGCTGACGAGTTCGGTGGAATGCTCGTCAAGCTGTCCCAGCGCGCTGAAGTAGATGCGCAGGGTGGCCATTCGCTGATCCGCAACATCCAGATACCGGCGCATGATGCAGCTCAGGTCGTGTTCCAGTTCCCAGCGTACGTGGGTAGTGAAGACTTCCTTGATGATCTCCGTGTACGACGTGCGGCGCATGGCCGCCATCAACATGGCGTATTTGGACGGAAAATGCCGGAAAACCGTCATCTCGCTGAGGCCGACGGTCTTGGCTATCTCACGTATCGTTACGGGATTATATCCCTTTTTTGTCATCAATGCGATGGCGACGTCCAGTATCCGTTCCGATGTATCGTTTTTCACGCTCATGGCTCTCCTCCCGAATGTGAGTGAGTATAACTAACATTTCGGACTGTCAAGCGGCTCTCCGACCCACCGAAACAGAACTCTGGCACCAGCCAGAGCAGCAAAAAGGGGCATCCCTCAAGGAATGCCCCACAAAGAGTTCTTCGGACGGAACCCGATCACCACCAGAACAGCGGATACCGTTGGCGTTTCGGGATATTGTTCACCACGAGCGCCACCGCCAGCATGAGCAGAGCCCCGAGCAGACAGGGAACGAACGCGTACCAATAGCCGAGCTGATGGATGCCCTCCCCGCCCGTCACCGCGATGAGAGCCGTGGCGCCTCCCGGAGGGTGCAGGGTTTTGGTCAGGTGCATGAGCGCGATGGCGGTCGCCACCGCCAGACAGGACGCGAGCCAGAGCGTTTGGGAGAACAGCAGATAGCTTGACACGCCCACCAAAGCGGACAGGAAATGCCCGCCCACCAAATTGCGCGGCTGCGCGAGAGGACTGCGGATCGCGCCGAAGGCCAGCACGGCGGACGCTCCGAACGAACCGATCAGAAGCGGAAAACCGTAGTTGCCCGTGGCGTACCGTTCCAGAAGCGCGATGCAGGCGATGCTCAGGCAGCTTCCGATCCATGCCCACAGGATTTCGCCGGTTCCGGCCCGGGGCGGCGATTGCTCGCCGCCCGCCATTTTGAGGAGAAGTTATATCATGAAGCCACACCAAAACCAATGTTTATTTCCGTACGCGAAACAAACCCCACCGGC
>CAUHBW010000055.1 GCA_959604115.1 uncultured Bilophila sp.
CGTGTCGGCCATTGGGTCCGCACAGCCACGTTCGGAGGCGAACGTCTCCCGGTCGGGCGACGAAAAAACGTTGGGGGGAATTTCGATATGTTCCGCCCCGCCGCTTCCGATTTCGCCTTTCCCAATCCGACGACGTTCCCATCTCTCCGAGTTACAGGGACGCCCGACATCAGGGATTCGATAAAGTCGAAAATCTTTGAAGCGGGAGGGATGGGGTTTGGGGAAGGGAGGGAGAAACTTTCTCGAGAAAGTTTCTCCCTCCCTTCCCCAATGCTTTCCCCTCTTATAAAAATAACGCACGATACCTTGCGGGGAACTTGCGCTGCGGGCGAAGACAGCGTAACGAACACGCCCACCATCTTTCCTTTTTGAAACGCCCCATGACAGAAAACAGCGTACCAGACACCCCTCGTTCTCCCGAACAGGAGACGCCTCAGCGGCCTCCGCAGCCTTCGCTGGCGCGCCGGTACATGGGCAAACTGCTGGCGAACATCGCCACCGTACCCGTCTACCTGATCATGGAGGCCGTGCTTCCCCGCGCGCTCGGGCCGCAGGCCTACGGCAACTTCAACTTCTCCACCAGCGTCTTTACCCAGCTCACCGGCTTTCTGGACATGGGCACCTCCACGTGCTTCTACAACGCCCTGTCCCGCCGCCAGTACGAAATGCCCCTCGTGGCCTTCTACGGGCGCGTCTCCGCGCTGGTGTTCCTCGTCACCATGCTTTCGGGCCTGTTCCTGCTCATCCCCGACCTCGGAAACATGCTGCTGCCCGACGTGCCCCTGTGGTACGCGCCGCTCGCGGCCTTCTACGGTTTTTTGCTGTGGGGAACGCGCGTGGTGCGATCCATGAACGACGCTCTCGGCCTGACCGTGCCCGGCGAACTGCTCCGAAGCGGCGTCAACCTGCTCGGCGCGCTGATGCTCCTCGGCCTGTTCTGGCTCGGCATGCTCAACGCGGGAAGCCTGTTCGGCCTGCAATATTTCATGATGGGCAGCATCGTGGCCGGATGCCTCGTGATCATGAAACGTTCGTGGACCAACGTCGACCTGAGCCTCACCCGCGACCAGCAGCTCGCCTATACCAAGGAATTTTCCGACTACAGCATGCCCCTGTTCGTTCAGGCCCTGCTCTCGGCGCTGGCGCTCTCGGCGGAACGCTGGGTGCTGCAATGGTTCGACGGCAGCACCCAGCAGGGCTACTTCGCCCTGTCGCAGCGCGTCAGTGCGGCCTGCTTTCTGTTCGTGTCCGCCATGACCCCGCTCATCATGCGCGAACTCGCCATCGCGTGGGGCAAGGACGACAGGGAGCATATGGGCCGCCTGCTCACCCGCTTCGCGCCGCTGCTGTTCGGCATCGCCGCGTGGTTCTCATGCTTCACCGCCGTGGAAGCCTCGGTGCTCGTGCGCATTTTCGGCGGGGCCGAATTCGCCGCCGCGCTCATTCCCGTGCAGATCATGGCCCTGTATCCCGCGCATCAGGCCTACGGACAGCTGGCAAGCTCCGTCTTCCACGCCACCGGAAAGACCAAAACCCTGCGGAACCTCGCCTTCATCGAACATTTCGGGGGCTTCCTCCTCGTCTGGCTGCTGGTCGCGCCGCAGGATCTCCTCGGCATGGGCCTCGGAGCCACCGGCCTCGCCCTCAAGACCGTGACCACCCAGTTCATCATGGTCAACCTGCTGTTCTGGATGGCCTCGCGCCTCATCCCGCTGAACTTCTTCCGCAACCTGATGCTGCAGGGACTGATCCTCGGTTCGCTCCTCGGCCTCGCGTGGGTCTGCAAGACGGCGACGGGCATCTATTTCACCGACGACGCCCACCAGATCATCCGGTTCCTCCTCTCCGGCATCCTCTATTCCTTCATGTCCTTGGGACTCGTCGTCACCTGCCCGTGGCTGTTCGGCTGCTCGTGGCAGGACTTCCGCGAAATGCTGATCCGCTTTCGCCTGATCAGACGCGGAAAGTAATGCTCTTTCCCCAAAAACAACGGCCCTTTTTCGGTGGAAAAAGGGCCTTTTCCTGTTTTCGTCTCACACCGATCCGCTTTCCCGCAGCGGGGAAAGACGCGGAACAGGGATTCGATAACATCAAAAGTCTTTGAAAGAGGAGGGATGGGGGTACGGGGGAAGGGAGGGGAAAACGTTCTTCAGAAAGTTTTCCCCTCCCTTCCCCCGATCCGCTTTTTCCAGCCCTGCGCCTAAAACGTCGAAACCGCCGGATACACGGGCGTCTCGAAAACGGCGTGGCAGGTGAGCGCCAGCATGACGGCCCCGATGCCGCACTTCACGACGATGCCGAGGAAACGCCCCACGAGCGCGCCCTTGGCGGCCTGTCGGGCCTCGTAGTCGTCGCGCCCGTTGCAGCGTTCCATCAGATAGCATCCGGCCCACGCCCCGACGAGCGCGCCGATGAACGCGCCGAGCCCGAACAGGAGCGGCATCCCGGCGAGCGCGCCGACAATCGCCCCAATCAGCCCCGCCCACATGCCGCTGGTGCTGGAACCGTATTTCTTGCTCCCCCAGCCCTGGGCGATGTACTCGATCACCTCACCGATCACGGCGAGGCCCACGAGCATGGCGAAAAAGAGCATGCCCATGTCTCCGGGCGAAGGATAGAGGAACCGCCACAGACCGATAAGGCCGAGCATGATCCAGTTCGCGGGCAACGTAATCACGTTCAGCAGGAGCACGAAGCCGAGCAGCACGAGGAAGATGGTCGGAAAGAGAACCTCCACGGCCTACTCCTCGTTCGCCGTCTTGCGGAGGACTTCCATGACCGAGGGCAGGTGCCGCAGCCGGTCGATGACATGGTAAAGATGCGCTACGTCGCGCACCTGCACCACCATCTCCATCTCGGAGCGTCCGTCCACGAGCGCCTGCAACAGGCAGCCGTCGATGTTGACGTCCTCGTCCCGGAGCACGATGGCGATGTCCGCCAGCGAGCCCTTCTGGTTGCGGGCCATGATGTGGATGCGGACCGGGAAGGGCTGCGTCTCGTGCCCGTCCCACTGCACCGAAATGAGGCGGTCCGGCTCCATATCCTGAATATTCGGACAGGTCGCCGTGTGCACGATCACGCCGCGCCCGCGGCTGATGAAGCCCACGATGGCGTCGCCGGGCACCGGGTTGCAGCAGTGGGCGATGCGGACCATCATGTCGTCCATGCCGCGCACGGTGATGCCCCCGGTCTTGGGCGGCGGAGGCGGCGTCTGTTCCTTGCGCTTGCGGTGCGCGACCACGGTATCCACGGCGTCGGGCGTTTCGAGGATTTCCGGCGGGGCCACGATGGCCTGAAGACGCTTGACCACCTGCTTGGTCGTGAACCGCGCGTAGCCGATGGAGGCCATCAGCTCGTCCACAGAACCGGCGGCCAGCGCGTTGACCAGCGTGCCCAGATGCCCGTCCTTCTCGGCCTTGCCGAGGTTGATGCCCGCCTTGCGGGCTTCCTTTTCCAGCATTTCGCGGCCGAGGCCCATCGCCGCCGCGCGTTCCTCCGTGCGGAGGTACTGCTGGATGCGGCTGCGCGCCTTGGCGGTCTTGACGATCTTGAGCCAGTCACGGCTGGGGCGGCGGTTCTTGTCGGTGATGATCTCCACCGTGTCGCCGCTCTTGAGCGCCGTGTTCAGCGGCACCAGCTTGCCGTTGACCTTCGCGCCCACGCACTGGCTGCCCACCTGCGTATGGATGAGAAAGGCGAAGTCCAGCGGCGTCGCGCCCTCGGGGAGTTCCTTCACGTCTCCGGCGGGCGTGAAGACGTACACTTCGTCCTTGAACAGATCCATGCGCAGGGTGTGCATGAATTCCTTGGAGTCGGATTCCTGCCCCTGCCGGTTGACGATCTCGCGGAGCCACTCGAACTCGGGAGCGTCCTTGACGCTCACCGCGTGATGCCGCTCCTTGTACAGCCAGTGCGAGGCCACGCCGTGTTCGGCCAGCCGGTGCATCTCCTCCGTGCGGATCTGGATTTCGATGCGTTCGCCCTCGGGCCCGATCACCGTGGTGTGCAGGCTCTGGTACCCGTTGGCCTTGGGCATGGAGATGTAGTCCTTGAAACGGCCCGGAACCGGCTTCCACTGGGCGTGGACAAGGCCGAGCACGGCGTAGCAGTCGCGCACGTCCTTGACGATGGCCCGGAAGGCGAGGATGTCGTGCATATCGTCGAGCGTCAGGTTCTGCTCGGTCATCTTCTTGTAGATGCTGTAGATATGCTTGATGCGGCCCCAGACCGTGCCTTCGATCTGGTTGGAACTGAGAATGCCCTCCAGCTTGGAGATGATCTTGGCGATGAGCTGGCGCTCCACCACCTGATTGCTTTCCAGCCAGTCGGAAATCTGGGCGTAGACGTCCGGGTGGATGTATTTGAAGCTGAGCCCTTCCAGCTCCAGCTTGATGCGGTGCAGGCCGAGACGGTTGGCGAGGGGCACGTAGATGTCCATCGTCTCCTGCGCGATGCGCTGCCGCTTGTGCGCCTTCTGGAAGTCGAGCGTCCGCATGTTGTGCACGCGGTCCGCCAGTTTGACGATGGGCACCCGGATGTCGTGCGACATGGCGAGGATCATCTTGCGGATGTTCTCGGCCTGCTGCTCCTCCTTGCTGTCGAAGGTCATCATGCTGATCTTGGTCACGCCGTCCACGATGTCCGCGACCTGCTCACCGAATTCGGCGTCGACCTCTTCAAGCGTCACCTTCGTGTCTTCCACCGTGTCGTGCAGCAGTCCGGCGGTCACGGCGTGGGCGTCGAACCCGAGTTCCGCCAGAATCTCCGCCACCGCCAGCGGATGCGAAAGATACGGCTCCCCGGAAAGCCGCACCTGCCCGGCGTGGGCGGCGGCGGCGTAGGCGTAGGCTTTGCGGACGAGCGCCTGCTCGGCTTCCGTGGAGTTGGCGGCCAGTCGGCTCAGAATGTTCTGCATCGGCAGGGGAAGATGGGAAGCGGGAGCTTCAACTGTACTCATGGCTCGTCCTGTGGGCTGATGGTGAATCCTGACCGCCGGTGTTGTGCGACGGTACACAAACTCTAAGGCTGAACGCGGTACCTCTGCAAGTCTTTGGGAACCCACCAGCGATCAAAATTATACATGATGCCGTTCAGCTCGGGCTTCACGCCCCGGAACCGCGCCTGAAGGATGGGCAGCGCGTAGGGAACGTACAGGAAGCAGTACGGCTGCTCCGCGTCCAGAATCTCCTGCACCCGGTCGTACAGTTCCTTGCGCCGGGCCTGATCCGTGAGGCTCCGGGCCTCCACGAGCAGGGCGTCCACCTCGGCGTTGCGGTAGCCCGTGAAGTTCAGGCCGCCGGGCTTGGCCCGCGAGGAGTGCCACACGTCGTAGATGTCGGGATCGAGGGTGATCGTCCACGCGAGGATGATGGCGTCGAACCGTCCCTTGTTGACGAATTCCTTGATGAACGCGGCCCACTCCACCGTGCGGATGCGGACCTGAATGCCGAGGGCCTTGAGCTGGCTCTGGATGATGATGGCGGCCTTGATGCGCTGATCGTTGCCCTGATTGACCAGAATGGTGAACCGGAAGGGCATGCCGTCGCGCTCAAGCACGCCGTCGGCGTTCTTTTTCCAGCCCGCCTCGGCGAGCAGCCTGCGGGCCTCGTCCACGTCCTGCTTCACGGGCGAGAGCTTGTCGTTGTAGGCCCACGTCCCCGGCTTGTACGGCCCCACCGTGGGCACGCCCTGCCCGAGCAGCACGCCGTCGACGAGCGACCGGCGGTCGATCGCCATCGACACGGCCCGGCGCACGCGCACGTCCGTAAAGAAAGGATGGGACAGGTTGAACCCGAGGAACGTATAGCTGAACGACAGATAGCGGTACTTGCGCCAGTCCCGTTCCCACAGGGGGCCCTGCGTCTGGCGCAGGTACTGCTGCGGGGAGAGGGACATCATGTCCAGCTTTCCGGCCTTGAGTTCAAGGAACATGGTCGAGGGATCGGGGATGATCCGATAAACCACCTCGTCCAGATTCGGGCGGCCCTCGAAATAGGTGTCGGACGCAACCAGCGCGAGCATGGAACCCGCGTCCCACTTGGCGAGCCTGAACGGCCCCGCGCCGACGGGCTTGCGGGCCACCGGCGTGGTCATGAGATCCTGCCCTTCCAGCACGTGCTTGGGCAGAATGGCCCCCATCCACGTCATCAGCGAGCGGGCGAACGGCTTTTCGTACCGCACCTCGAACGACAGACGCCCCGTCTTCGTAAATGACTGGATCGCCAGAAAATCTCCGGAATAGGCCGTGGGCGTCTTGGGATCAATCATCATCTTGTAGGTGAACTCGACGTCGTCCGCGGTCAGGGGCACGCCGTCCTCCCAGCGGATGTCGTCGCGCAGGACGAACCGCAGGAGTTTTCCATCCTCAAGCACCTCGTACGAGGCCGCGGCCCACGGGACCACGTTCAGATCCTTGTCGTACTTGAGCGGGGCCACATACAGCAGCTCGGTGATTTCCGAAGAGGCGGAATCCGAGGCCATATAGGGGATGAGGTTGGACGGTTCCCCGATGCTGCCCATGAGGATGCGCCCGCCGTACGCCGGGGTTTCCCCGGGCGTCCCGGTTTCCGCGCCCGCCGCCAAGCTTCTTTCCGAGCCGTTTTCCGCACCTTTTTCAGCAAAAGAAAGCGGGCACATCGCGGCCCAGACAATGGCCAGCAACAGGCAAAACGGCATTAACGTGCTTTTTTTCATGTATATTCCGATCCGTTTGTAAATATTTTCCCGAAAATACTCATAACATACTTGCCTGCCCTTGAAAACAGACGACTCTTGGCATACAACGATAATATAAGACTCGTCGCTTATACATACCGTGCGCGCTTGCCGCATCCTGCGGAGAGAACTTCTTCCATCGGGCATCCCTTCTTTTCCACCTGTCTGCAACCATACCGTACCCGACCATATCATTAGGGATTCGCCTTTTCGTGAAGCCGCGCACAAAGAACTAAGGATATGCCGTTGCAGTGCCATGACAGAAGCAAGGACACCTGAAAAAATGAACGTACGCGAGGAAAGTGCCGCCCGAGCCCTGATCCAGGGGTTCCTGAAAGACTCCGTCCCCGAATATATCAAGGATACGGGGCAGGAAATCCTGAACGGAGGCGGCGTCCACAAGCTGACCATCCGTAAAGAGGGCGACGGCTGGGACGTGGAAGGCATCGTGCAGGGCGAGGACTTCCAGAACTATTCACCCCACCTGCTGCTGCATCTGGGCGATTCCCAGATCTCCTACAATTGCAACTGCCATGAAGCCTTCATGGGCGTCTGCCGACACGTCGCCGCCGCGGCCCTGAAGATGCACGCCGATCTCGACAAGGACTACGGCGCGCCCGAGGAGCCGCAGCGTCTCAATACCGAATGGCGCCAGAGTTTCCGCAACTTCTTCTCCAGTTCTCTGGAGCCGGAAACCGGACGCCACTACTTCATTTTCCGGTTCTATCCCGAACCGGGGCGGCTCATCGTAGCCCTGTTCCGGGCCCGCCAGAACAAGACGGGCCTCTCCTCCGTGCATCAGGAAACCTCGCTGGAGCAGATCCTCCGCAATCCCGAATGGTGCGACCAGTCCCCGCAGCTCTTGCAGGTGGCCCGCCAGATCGGGCACTACCTCGACTATTACGGGCACCGGATCGAAATCCCCGAGGGCCTCGTGTCGTGGTTCTTCTGGGCCATCCGGCGGGAATACTACATGTTCTGGAAGGACACCGACATCCCGTGCACCATCGTGAGCACCCCGCTCACCGTGAAGCTCCGTCCCGGTCTCGACGAGGACGGCCTGCGTTTCGACGTGCTCCTCCAGCGCGGCGACAAGAAGCCCTTCTCCATTTCGGACGAGGACAGCGAAATCACCTTCCACGGGCAGATGCCCCTGTGGGTGTGCTGGAACCAGAGCTTCTACCCGGTGCAGACGAGCCTTTCGCCCTCGCTGGTCAAACAGCTCGTCGCCAACCATCCGGTGGTCCCGCAGGACAACATCTCCGAATTCCTCGATCGGGTATGGGCTCGCCTGCCCGCCTCCGAACTCTACGAGCCGGACGAATTCCTCAAGATCATGGGGCCCATCTTCCAGCCCGCGACCTACGATCCCAAGCTGTTCCTCGACGAGGAGGGCAGCCTGCTCACGCTTGAGGTGCAGAATACCTACGAGACGGTGCACGGCGAATTCATTTTGCCCGGCCCGAACCCGGATTTCCAGACCGGCAGCTATGTCTTTGAAGGACATACCTTCCTCGTACGCCGCGACCAGACGGAAGAGGCCGCGCTCATGGCGCAGCTCGCGGAAATGCACTTCCAGCCCAGAAGCAACAAGCTGTGGTTCATGGAGCCGGAAGAAGCCATCGCCTTCCTGCTGGACTCCTACCCCACGCTGGTGGAAAACTGGCGCGTGTACGGGGAAAAGGCGCTCACCCGCTATAAGGTGCGCATGTCCCAGCCCGTCATTTCCGCCAAGGTGGAAAGCAACGAAAAGGAAAAGTGGTTCACCCTCGACATCGACGTGGAGTACGACGGACAGCATCTGCCGCTCGAACGCATCTGGAAGGCGTGGGTGCGCGGCCGCCGCTACGTGCAGCTCAAGGACGGCTCCTATACGAGCCTGCCCGAATCGTGGCTGGAAAAGCTGGCCCACAAGCTGCAGGCCCTCGGCTTCGATCCCACCAAGCCGCCCAAGCACCAGTTCAAGCAGTTTGAAGCGCCCGTGCTCGACAACCTGCTCGACGATCTGCCCAATGCGGAAACCGACTCCTTCTGGAATTCCCTGCGCGAAAAGGTGCGGAACTTCACCGAAGTGGAGCCGGTCAATACCCCGAAGGGCCTCAACGCCACGCTCCGCAACTACCAGCTGCAAGGCGTGTCGTACCTGAACTTCCTCAGCGAATACGGCTTCGGCGGCATCCTCGCGGACGAAATGGGCCTCGGCAAGACCATCCAGACCCTGTCGTTCATCCAGCACATGGTCAACAACGGGAACGAGGGGCCGAACCTCATCGTGGTGCCCACCTCCGTGCTGCCCAACTGGGAGCGCGAATCGGAGAAATTCGTGCCGCGCCTCAAGCGGCTGATCATCTACGGCACGCGCCGCGAGGGCATGTTCCGCAAGGTGGCGGATTCCGACATCGTGGTGACGACCTACGCCCTGCTCCGCCGCGACCTTGAGGAGCTGGAGAAGCACTACTTCAACTCGATCATCCTCGACGAAGCGCAGAACATCAAGAACCCGAACACGATCACGGCGCGCTCCGTGCGTTCCATCAAGGCCCGGATGCGCCTGTGCCTGTCCGGTACGCCCATCGAAAACAACCTGTTCGAACTGTGGTCGCTGTTCGAGTTCCTCATGCCCGGCTTCCTCGGCTCGCAGCACGCGTTCCAGCGCGGCGTGGTCAAGCCGATCCGCGACGGGGACGGCGAGAGCCTCGAATACCTGCGTTCGCGCGTGAAGCCGTTCATCCTGCGCCGTACCAAGGCCGAGGTCGCCAAGGATCTGCCGCCGAAGATCGAGAACGTGACGTACTGCAACATGACGGACGAGCAGGCGGAACTCTACTCCGCCCTGACCCGCAAGCTCCGGGATCAGGTGCTCGCCGACGTGGAGAGCAAGGGCATGGCCAAGAGCCAGATGTCCATTCTGGACGCCCTGCTCAAGCTGCGCCAGATCTGCTGCCACCCGCGCCTGCTCAAGGTGGACATGCCCGGCTTCTCGACCGGCAGCCTGCCCTCCGGCAAGTTCGAGGCGTTCAAGGACATGATCTTCGACGTGGTGGAAGGCGGGCACAAGGTGCTGGTCTTCTCCCAGTTCGTGCAGATGCTCCAGATCATCCGCGGCTGGCTCCAGCTCACGGACATCCCCTTCTGCTATCTGGACGGCACCAGCAAGGATCGTCTCGATCAGGTGGACCGTTTCAACAGCAGCCCGGACATCCCAATCTTCCTCATCTCCCTGAAGGCGGGCGGCACGGGCATCAACCTGACCTCGGCGGACTACGTCATCCACTACGATCCGTGGTGGAACCCCGCCGTGGAAAGTCAGGCCACCGACCGCACGCACCGCATCGGCCAGACGCGGCAGGTGTTCTCCTACAAGCTGATCTGCCAGAACACCGTGGAGGAGAAGATCCTCAAGCTTCAGGAAATGAAGCGCGGCGTCGCCGAAGCCGTCATCCCCGGTCAGGACACGTGGAAGTCCCTGACCAAGGAAGACCTCGAAATGCTGTTTGAAGTGTAAAAAAATGGAGGGGGAAACTTTCTGGAGAAAGCTTCCCCCTCCAAGCCTTCCCCTCTCCCTTCAAAGAAGTTCATAGGGGGCAACGGCGGATCGGGCGGTGCGTCGAAACGCGGATGTTTTTTCGAAATTTTGACGTTCTCAAAGACATATTCCATAAAAAAGGCGACCTTTCGGTCGCCGTTCTTTTTGCGGAGCATCTCCCGCTTCTCACGAGACGCAACCCTCGCGCGCAAACGTGGCGAGGGATTCCGTCAAAAGTCCGCGGAAGAAGAGGGTGGGGGGAGCCGCGTGGCGGGTCCGGGGGAGGGAATGAGGAAGCGTGAGGGTGTCCCCTTCGTCCGGAGTCCCTCCCCCGGTTTGTTATTCTTCAACCTTACGGCGCTTTTCCCAAAGTTTCATGTCCTTCATTTTCTTGCGGCGCTCGCGCTGGAGGCCCTTGCAGACGAGCGGGGTATCCTTCTTGAGGCCCCACTTTTCCCGGTACTCGGCGGCGTCGAGGCCGTGGCTGGCAAGATGCTTGCGGGTCAGGATCTTGAAGGTCTTCCCGCACTCCAGACAGGTGATGGACTTTTCCTTGATGGACTTGCGGGGATCGCTCTGCACGTCGGCGCTGGCAAGCTCCTCAACGCAGCTTTCGCCTTCGGCCACGTTCTTGATGTCGGAAGAAAGACGACGCACCATGGAAATGATTTCATCTTCCGCCATGATGCGTACGCTGGCCTGTGCCTTGACGATGTCCAATGCCTCTTTCAAATAATCATCCATCAGGATGCCTCCTCGGAACAGCGGTGTCCAAAAAGGTTGTGCCTGAACGCGGGAACCTCTCCCGCATTCACTCCCCCCGAGCTCCCTCGTACGCCATCACCCGCGCCTTCCCACCCCTTGGGACGACGCGGACTCTCCGGGAACAGGAGGACGAACGCTCTTCCGGCGGGTACCCCTACCCTCCGGCTCCTGTTTTCGATGCCGCAGGCATCTCAGTTCCCTGTATTTCGTACTCGGACTCTCTGCACAACGAGCCACTTAAAACCGTATTTTGTCCAGTATTGCACGAGGGCATGGCCAATGCAACTGCTTTTCGCGCACATCCATGATATGTTGCGACGTCCAACACCCCGTTTCCATGCAGGAAAACTTCGGTATCGCCGTATAGCGCGAAAAACGGCCGCGACCGAAGACACGGCGACGCAGTAAAACGCGCCTCGCCCATGTCGCTTTGCAATACCATGTCGTCAGGAGGAGAGTAAACGGGAGTTTACAGTTTTCTAAACAGGATAACGCAACGTATCAAAGCGAAGCGTCCGCCGTCGCGCGCGAGGAGATCCCCGCGCACACGGCGGACGCGAAAACGGAAGCTTGCCCCGAATCAGGCATAGGCCCGTGGATCAATGTTGTATTTCTTCACCTTGTAGTTGACAATCCGATAGCTGACCTGCAAATCGCGGGCGGCCTGCAACATGTTGCCGTGCGCGTGTTGGAGGGCGTCAACAAGAAGCTCCTGCTCAAAACGCGCCACCGCGTCGTTGAACGGCAAAGCCGTCCGCTTGTCGTCGGAAGTCTGGAGGGATTGCGGCAGGTGCGCGGCCCGCAGAACGAGATCGTCGCAGACCTGCACGGCCTGCTCCATGCACTGCGCCAGTTCCTCGGCATTGCCGGGCCAGGGATACTGCGCGAGCAGTTCCTGCGCGGGCGTGGAAATGCGTTCCACCGTGCGCCCCGCCGCCTCGGCGGACGCCTTGAGAAAAAGATCGGCCAGCGGAAGGATGTCCTCGGTCCGCTCGCGCAGCGGGGTGAGCGTGATCGGGAACACCGCGATGCGGTTGTACAGATCCTCAAGAAACCGCCCCTTGGCGACCAGTTCCTCCAGATCGGCCGAGGAGGAGCACACCAGCCGGACGTCCACCTCCACCGGCTGCCCTCCGCCCACGCGCACGACCGCCTGCTCCTGAAGCACATGAAGCAGCTGCGTCTGAAGCGACAAGGAAAGGCAGTCGATGTCCTCAATGAACAGCGTGCTGCAATTGGCAAGCTCGAACAGACCTTTGCGAGTCTGCACCGCGCCGGGGAACGCGCCCTTGCGGTACCCGAGCAATTCCCGCTCGGCCTGTTCCACGGTGAGGGCGTCCGGCCCGGACTCTCGGAGACGCGACGCGTAGAAACGCACCAGCGGCAATTCGTTCCGCACGCTGGCGGCATGGATGAACGCCGCCACGCGGGCCTTTCCCGTTCCCGGCTCGCCGCGCAGCAGCACCGGGCCGCGCCCGTGCCCGGCATAGCTGGCCTGTTTCAACGCCTCGCACATGCTTTCGGACACCGCGATCATCCCGCCGTCCAGATCGCCCGCCGCATGCGGCCTGTCCCCTCGCCGCTCGGCGAGCCGCTGCTGGCGGGCCATGTCGTCCTGCAGATAGGTGGCCTGCGCCGCGATCATGCCCGCGACGACCTCCAGAAAACAGCGATGCTGCTCCAGCACCTCGCGCGACGCCCGGGGCGTGTCCACGCTCAGAACGCCGATGACCTTGCGGGCGGCCTGCTCCCGTCCCGGCTCCCAGCCCAACTGCGGGGCCAGCACCGGCACGCTGAGAAAGGCCAGCGAAGACAACTCCTCATCGGTACGGACAAAAAATTTGCTCAGAAAAACAGGATGTCCCTTGAGGCATTCCACAATGACGGGCTTCCCCGTCACAAACACCTGCCCGGTCACGCCCATGCCCGGTTCGTACACCACCTGCCCGCTGCGCGGCGCGCCGTCGGCGACGCACAGCCGCAGGGTCCGCGTTTCCGGGTCGAAGATGACCAGATGGGGGCGAAGAAAACCGTGCCGCTCCGCCAGAAGCGCCAGCAGAGATTTGAGCGAAGACTGAAAACCCCGTTGCGGCCCCATTCCGGCGGCGATGCGCTGCAAGGTTTCCATATACGGGACAGGATTCATGAGTTCGGAAACGGACTGTTCGGACATAAGCGTATAAAGGCAAAAAGGGGCGAAGCCAAACCTCTCCCCTCATGCGGTCTTGGGGCCTTTCGCGGCCCTGTTGTCAAGCCGGGAATCCCGGCCCCCCGGAACCGCGGCAGGCGCGGCCTTCCTAAAGACGCCGTGGGAGCCCCCCGGCGTTTCCGCTTAGGAAGTCCGGGGACGTTCCCCCCGGACGCCGGAGGCTCTCCCGCGGGAACGTCCCCGGACTCAAAAAGGGGCGGAAACCCGCCCCCGGCAATCACTTAAAACAACCGCGAAGCGTCGAGGATTTCACGCCCCCGCGCCACGGCCCTGAGGTTCACGTCGACCAGCTTGGCGGGAAGGAACTTGCGGATGCCGTCCTCAAGCGCTTCGACCCCGAAAGGCAGCAGGCCGGAAGCGCACAGCGCGCCGAGCAGGATGTTGTTGCCGCTCTGCGCCGTGCCGAGCTCAATGCCCATGCTGCGGCAGGGGAAGAACCACGCGGCGGACGCGCAATCGCGCACGGCCTGTTCCACGGCGTCCAGCCCCGGAGCCGTTTCGCGGCCCGCGGACACCGCCAGAGGCGGGATGAC